>NZ_VPEO01000018.1:0-67228 GCF_013417155.1 Acinetobacter sp. YH16052
TGTTCGGAAGGGATAACCGCTGAAAGCATCTAAGCGGGAAGCCTACCTCAAGATAAGATTTCCCCGAGACTTTATGTCTCCTAAAGAGCCGTTGAAGACTACGACGTTGATAGGTTGGATGTGGAAGTGTAGTGATACATGAAGCTGACCAATACTAATTGCTCGTGAGGCTTGACTATACAACACCCAAACAGTTGTTGTACGAACTGCGCAAGCAGTGAGCAGAGATTGATTCATTAAAGACCAAACGGTCTTGAAATACTTGATTCAGCTAACGCTAGAACATACAATTCGACTCAGATATTATCTGTTAAACTCATTTGACCAAGCAACGGCAAGCAAAGCAGCAATGCAAAGCGAATAAGACCAAACGCAAAGTCATACCAGTTGTGCTGGCGACCATAGCAAGAGTGAACCACCTGATCCCTTCCCGAACTCAGAAGTGAAACCTCTTAGCGCTGATGGTAGTGTGGGATTACCCATGTGAGAGTAAGTCATCGCCAGCTCATTATTCCAAAACACCCCCTTCTAACAAAGGGGGTGTTTTTTTATGCGGGGAATAATCATCTTGTATTTGAGATATATAAAGTTAATCTAATACAGGGTTCAATATTAAGATAGAGCGGTAGCTAACTTTACTGAGTAATAGTTTGCAACTCTTTAACTTTTTTATGACAAACTATCAAACTGACGTCGAGCATGTTTAAAGGCAGTTCTAAGGCCTTCTTCCAGCGTAGGATGATAAAAAGGTTTCTTTACGATCTGGTGAATATCCTGGTCGGCATCAATCATCCAAGCCAGTAAATGGGCCAGATGTTCTGCTTGTGAACAGAAGAGTTCTGCACCAAGTAATTTACCTGATTTTTTATCAATATAAACTTCTATTCCACCTGAGTTTTCTGCCAGAACTAGTGCACGTCCTTGATTTTCATAAGAGACAAATCCCCGAATAAATTCGATTTGTTGATCTTCTAGTTGCTTGAAACTTTTTCCGATAATCGCCATTTCAGGATGACAAAATACAATAGCTAATGGTGTTAAAGCAGTAATAGGTTTTACATTCGGATAATTCACACAGTTATGAACTACCTGTTTACCTGTATGAGCGGCTTCATGTTGAATGGGAGCATCAGGGGCGGCATCACCGACTATAAATATAGGTAGGTTTGCAAGTTGTTTGGTTTTTTTATCGATAGGAAGGTTTTTGATGTCCTTGAATGTTGAATTCAGTTGATCTAGACCTAAACGATCTATATTGCTTTGCCGACCTGTGGCACCTAAGACATATTCAACTTCAATACTCTTAGTCTGATCATTTTCTGTAAAATTAATCTTTATTTTATCTGCTTGTATTTCAACTTTATCTGGCAAGATTTTAAATTTGATATTGAGCTCTTTGTTGAATTGCTCTTGCGCCAGTTTTTGTAAAACTGGACTGCTTAATGCGCCTACTTTTTGACTACGCGCAAACATCGTGGTTTTTACACCCAGGCGTTGCATAGCTTGAGCTAATTCAATTGCAATAATGCCACTGCCGATCACCGCTAATGACTTAGGTAATTGGGAAAACTCAAATATTTCATTTGAAGTGATGTATTTGTCTTTTAATTTTTGCTTTAGATTTTCATCAATATTGGGGCGTGAACCTACAGCGACAATAAAACTTTTGGCCCGATAGGATTGTCCATTGACTTCGATCGTTTGGGGATCAATAAATTTGGCTTTTCCGGAAATTTTATGTGAGCTGTCCCATTGATCGACACCTTTCAAGGTTGCACGAATAAAACGTTCTCTAAGGACATGCACACGTTGCATAACATCTGAAGTATCAATGACAGCGTTATGCTTTAAAGCAAGTTCTTCAGCAGTTTGAATATCATGCATGCGATTTGCAGAAGAGATTAGCAGTTTGCTTGGCATACAACCTACACGTGCACAGGTCGTATCCCACGATCCATCATTGATAATTAAAATATTTTGGGTGTATTTGATGGCTTCGTTATAAGCACTGATCCCTGCAGTGCCTGCACCGATAATGATGAGGTCGTACATTAATTGCTCTTATTGAAATCAATTTATGAATATAAGCTAGCATACAAAACATTTAGCTTACCTTTATTTACATAAATGCTTAACTATGATTACATATCGCATAATGAATAAAGATTGATAACAAACTCTATAATAGAGGGTCTTGGGGATTTAAATGATTAGTAAACAATTAGGTATTAAATTATCTGCTCTTACTTTGGCACTAATGTTAGCAGGCTGCGGGGGCGGTGGAAGTAATGGTTACTATAATAATGATGGCTCTAGTTCTGGAAATATTACTACGAACCCTAGCACAGGTGAAGAAGTAAAATCTGTTAA
Source organism: Acinetobacter sp. YH16052 (assembly GCF_013417155.1). Classification (GTDB taxonomy): domain Bacteria; phylum Pseudomonadota; class Gammaproteobacteria; order Pseudomonadales; family Moraxellaceae; genus Acinetobacter. The sequence continues at coordinate 2,371 of NZ_VPEO01000018.1, forward strand.
TATTAGTACTATACAATTGATTGATCGAAATGGTAACTTTACTCAGGCAATCGCTGCAGAAGGTGTGAGCGCTCAAGTCAAAGTAACTGATCAGTCGGGTAAAGGAATTAGTGGTGCATTAGTTACATTTACAGTGACTGGTGGTGTTGTTTTAGGTAGTTCCAATGGTGCTGTTTTAACAAATACAAATGGTGAAGCGAGTATCTCAGTTAAACCTGAAAACTTAAATACCAATGGTGCCTATCAAATTTCTGCAGTTGCAGATTTTGATGGTACCGAAGCATCAACACCAGCACTTAATTTCTCACTTCAAGCAACCAATATTATTTTAGTCGATTTAACGGCAGCTAGTACTCAATTAGAATCTGGTGGTTCAACAAATATCACGTTAAAGACGCAAGATGCAAATACAAAAGTCAATCAGAATAATGTCAATGTCGAATTCACTGCACCATGTGGTAAATTTGAACCTGCTACAGTTGTTTCATCAAATCAAGGAAATGTTACGACAACTTATAAAGCGATTGGTACAGATGGAAAGCTTTGTACAGGAACACAAAAAATTTCGGCAACAGGTTTAAATATCCCAGAAGTTGGAATTGATGTCAGTATTAAGGCACTTGAAGCTAATTCACTAGTATATACATCTAATAAAGTTAATTTGGGGATTAGAAAAAGTGGCTCAGCATCATCTGGTCAAATTGAATTTACTTTGTATGCAAATGGTGTACCTATAGCAGATCAAGATGTTTTGATTGAGAAAGTACAAGCACCAGAAGATTTATCGTTCGTATCATTTGGAAATCAAAATAACAAAACTATAAAAAGTGATTCAAATGGTAAAGTGATTGTGAATCTTTATCCAGGAGATAAACCTGGGCCTGTAGAGATAAGAGCAACTTTAGTTTCAGACAAAAATGTTTCGGCTGTATCTAAAAATGTATCTGTATCCATTGGTCGAGTAACTCAAGATGGATTAAGTTTATCAGTATCTAAAAATTCATTACAGAATGTAATTGATGGTGACACTGCAACTATTACAGCGAGAATGGTTGATCGTACACGGAACCCTGTTCCAGATGGTACAGTAATTAGCTTTGTTTCTGAGGGAGGGAAGGTTGAACCTAATTGTTCAACAGTCCAAGGAGTATGTTCTGTAACTCTAACAACACAAGAACCTCGTCCTTTAGATAATCGTGTGACTGTATTGGCTTATGTTGAGGGTGATAAAAGCTTTACAGATTTAGATGGCGATAATCTTTATACTAAAGGCGTAGATCGACTTCTTAGTAATATTGGTAGCTTTTTCCGTGACGATAACGAGGATAATCAATATAACAAAGATTATGGTATTGGTGAATTTCTTTATAATCGTGCGGTATTAGGAAACAAAGCGACCTGTGCTCCATCTACAATTAGACAGCCGAATATCGCAGACACATGTGACGATAATTTAGATACGGTCATCCGTCAGCAATTATTATTTGCATTTGCTGAAAATACACCAACCTTTACTAATGTAAAGGCAAGTGGAAGTTTATTGTCTTTTAATATGTATGGAAATAGCGCTCAAAGTGTGCCTATGCCAACAGGTACCACAATAAGTGTTACGCCTGAGGATAATACAAAAGCTAATAATTTATCTTGTACTGCAGAGTTAGCAACAGGAAGTTCACCTGTCGCAAATGTCTTTGATCTTTTGACACCAAGCACTTTCAAAAATAGTAATCAAAGTTATTATGGCTATCGTCTAAAAGAATGTGCGGTAGGAGATACGTTGAAAGTTTCTGTTTCTTCGCCAGATAGTAAAGTATCAACAATTTATGTAGATTATCAATAGAAATTATATTTGTATAAAAAACAGCGCCGAAGCGCTGTTTTTTTTTATGGGAACTAAAATTTAAAAAACTAAATTGATGTTCCCACACTCACACCCACAGTCGGCTTTAGATTCATCGAGCTACAGCCTGTAAAAGCCAAACTACAACATAAAATAATCAATAACTTACTCATGAATCAATCCTTGAGATTTAGCCTGATTAAACAAGGCCGCTGAACGTATGCCGCTTCGGCAAACCATCAAAATCGGTTTAGGCAGCTCATTATAATATCGAGCAAATTCTTCAATATTCGCCTGAGAAAGTTGGCCATTCATTACAGGCTGATAAATCACATTCACTTGAGATTTCTCTGCAATGGAGCGTAATTGACTCACCGTGACACTATTACCAGTTTCCTGATCAGGACGATTTACAATCACAGATTTGAAACCTTGCTGAATCAATTGCTGAAACTTGCTTGGTGTCATTTGCCCCGTAACACTCACCGTAGAGGTCAGCGCACGGCTAAGATCATTTGCAGCAAAAACAGGTGTAATACAGCTAAAATAGGTTGCCAGTACCACACCTTTCCAGAACGACTTAATCATCCAGCAGGTCCATCTGTTTTGCCAGTTGATATAAGTTATTCGAGCGGTTTCCAGTACGACAGAACATCAAGATCGGTTTTGGTAACTCATTATAATGATTGGCAAAAGTGCGTACATCAAGCTCAGTAATCTGACCGGCTACTACTGGCTGGAATACATAATCCAGACCGGCATTGCGTGCAGCTTCCTCGATTTGTGCACTGGTCGGCTGCTCGGAACCCCCTTCCATGTCCGGACGGTTGTTGATAATCGATTTAAAACCTTTCTCAACCACTTGAGTTACGTGTTCCGGACCAATTTGACCAGCAAAACCTACATTTTCGCTCATGACGCCACTCCATCATTTCATTTATATCGATATGCTTTATGATAGCATTAAGCTGAAAACATGCTGAACCTGTTCTGAAATTTTTATAAATGATGATAACCATAAGATAACGCAATGGAGCGCGTATGCAGGCTTATACAGTTGAACCACTGTATGTCAAAAGCGGTCAGGAAGTGATTGCTGCAGATTTTTATCGGCCTAAAAATATAGAAAAACCGGCCGTAATCCTGATGGCTCATGGTCTGGCTGCCTTACGTCAATTTAAACTGGTGCAATATGCCCAGCGTTTTGCCAGTGCCGGCTATGCGGTGGTTTTATTTGACTATCGCTATTGGGGCGGCAGCACTGGGCGTCCACGTGAACTGGTGTCGATCAATGCCCAGCTCGATGACTGGCGAACCATGATCAGACATATTCAGGAACGCAAATCGATTGACAGTAAACGGATCGTGCTCTGGGGTACGGCCTTAAGTGGTGGGCATGTATTGACACTTGCAGCAGAGCTGAAAAATATTCAGGCGGCGATGGTACAGGTGCCTTTTGTCGATGGGGCTGAAAGTGCCCAACTATATCCTTTACAGCAACTCCCCAAGGCGCTTAAAGTTTCCAGTCAGGATTATATGGGGGCCAAGGTTGGTATGGCACCAAAAACCTTACCTGTAGTTGATCCGCATGAGCTATGTTTTATGCCGACACAGGACAGTTATGAAGGTTATCTGTCGATTGTCAATCCGGATTATTACTGGAGTGGTCACATTCCTGCACGGGCATTCTTTCAGCTGATGCGTTATCGGCCAATTCAGAAAGTAAGAAAGATTAACATTCCAGTCCTGTTTATTGCGGCAAAACTGGATAGTCTGATTCCCATTGAATCGAGTCGGGAAACTGCGACCAATATTGCACCATTTGTGCAATATCATGAGTGGAATATCCGGCATTTTGATATTTATCATGGGGAATGGTTTGAAAAAGCAGTTTCGACCCAATTAGAATTCTTACATCAACATATTGGAGTGCGCTAGATGATTATTGTATGTCCGGAATGTCTGGCCAAAAACCGTGTCCCTGAAGATAAACTCACTGCCAACCCTGCTTGTGGTCAATGTCATCAAGCCCTGATTCCACTGGTACCAATTGAGCTGAATGAGCAGAATTTCAGCCAGTTTGTCACGCATAGTGACTTGCCAATCCTGATTGATCTCTGGGCAGAATGGTGTGGTCCCTGTAAAATGATGGCACCGCATTTTGCGACTGTCGCCCAGCAATATCCAAATGTGGTTTTTGCAAAAATTGATACAGAAGCGAATCCTCGCTTAAGTTCGGCATTTAATGTTCGCAGTATTCCGACGCTGGTGTTGATGAATAAAAGCAACGAAATTGCTAGAATAAGCGGTGCATTACGGTCAAGCGAGCTGCAAAAATGGCTTGATCAGCAGTTAAATACCCAACCCTAATTCAAATGCCTGGAGTGAAAGTGTCAGATTCTCAAGTAAGACCAGAGGGGATTCTTTCCCTACAGACGATCGCAATGCCTGCAGATACCAACTGGAGTGGTGATGTCTTTGGTGGCTGGATCGTTTCACAAATGGACTTGGCAGGCGCGATTCACGCAGAACGATTTTCAAAGGGACGTTGTGCCACGATTTCGATTAACCAGATGACTTTTCTGGTACCGGTAAAAGTCGGAGACGTGATTAGTTGTTATACCAAAATTCTCAAAGTTGGCAAGACATCTATCCAGATGGAAATCGAGGTTTGGGATAGCCATGATGATTCACGCCCCCCAATTCGGGTAACTGAAGGTGTGTTTACCTTTGTTGCTGTAGATGTCAAAGGCAACAAACGTCTGATTCCAGAAGAAGCGAAACAGAAGCTTTTAGAATCGCAAACAGCACAATGATGACTTGAAATAAAAAATCCCAGATTTAATGTCTGGGATTTTTTTGTCTAAAAGAAGAAATTATGATTTCTTGAGCTGGCTCTTGGCAATCCAAGCCCAGAGCATTTCACATTGAATGGGGGCTTCACCTGATTCATCCGTGACGGTGACCTGAACCAGGGTTTCACCTTTATCCGAGTTTTGCATCAGGGCTTGCTGCTCCGACGTGAGCGTAGCAACAGCAGTCATGGCACCGCGTGTCGGGCGCTTAAAATCAACCTTTAAGCTTTTGATCAGTACAATTGCTGTATCCGGAACATTCATTGCCGTCACAAAGCCGGTCGCTGTTTCTGCCAGCAGGGCCATTGCACATGCATGGATTTGTCCGATATGGTTCTGCATGGCTTTATGATTGGCCATACTTACTACCACTTTGGACGCACTCATTTCCTCATAACGAATCTTGGCAGAGCCGACCATCGGGACCACCCGGCCAAAGGTTTTACTCAATAAAGTACTTCGAATACCTTGTGGTAATTTGGAAGTGGCGTTCACCAGTTTAGTCAGTCGATTGCGATGCGTCATAATTCCTTCTTCAAGACACAGGATGGTCTTAATCTTTAAAGTTATTGAACTGTAAAGGCAAACCAAATTGCTGTTCTTTCAAGAATGCCATTACTTGCTGCAAGGTATCGCGTTTTTTATCAGTCACACGAATCTTGTCGCCCTGAATAGAAGATTGCGCCTTAATCCCACTTTCTTTAATGGCTTTATTAATTTTTTTTGCGGTATCTGAGTCAAGACCATCTTTAAGCTTGATGACCTGAATCACATTTTTGCCAGAAGCCGTCATTTTTTGTGGATCAAGCGCCTGAATATCGACTTTGCGTTTAAAGAAATGACTTTCCAGCATGCTATAGACTTGTTCACACTGGAAATCGCTTTCAGTCGAGATTTTGATTTCCTTGTTTTTTTCATTCAGTTCAATAGAAACGTCCTGACCACGGAAATCAAAGCGGGTCGCAATTTCTTTTTGGGTGTTTTGAACTGCATGATTTACTTCAAAAATTTCTAATTCAGAAACAATATCGAAAGAAGGCATAGTTTAGACCTTTACAAAGGGAAAGAATATCTGAGATGCTAGGGATGTTTTCTTCATTTGCCAAGTGTTGTTTTACATCAAAGGAGTGCGCAATGATCCGTAAGCAAGAAATTACAACATTTGAGTTCCCAGAAAATGCAATTATCTGGGATGTACGCGATTCAAGTGCTTTTGCTGAAGCACACGTGAAAGGGGCGGTGAATCAGCCCATTAACGATCTTTCAGCAGAAAGCCTAACTCAGGTGTCAGCGGATCAACCCATTTACATCTTGTGTGGTGGGGGCAGTAAAGCTCCACGTGCTGCGGAAAAACTAGAGGGTTTTGACAGCTCACGTGAATATGTCATTCTGATGGGTGGTACTCGTGCTGCCCGTGATGCAGGCTTACCGCTTGAACAGGGTGCATAAGCATTCTGTCAAAAAAAGCGCCGCAAGGCGCTTTTTTATTGGCTAGGATTTTACCTCTTCCTTGCGAAGCAGTGCTTCTCATCTCCTAAAAGGAGAGGGAACTTTGCTTTTTAAAAAGGCAGGAGGATTAGACCTGAGGCTTAAAATACGGTTTCTTCATTTTCACTTTCTTTTGAAAACGGGTCACACTGAGTTTTTTTACTAAACTGGATGGCACCGGACAGGCTTCGCAGAGAATCTGGGCTACCAGAATTTCACTACAGAGCGGCGCAAACAGAAAGCCTTTAGAACCGAGACCAGCAAAGCTATAAACTTCCTCATCCGCTTTCATTTTACCCAGTAGGGGAAAATAATCCTGACTTTGCGCGCGTACCGATGCACGACCTTGCCAGGTATCGGTAGAAGCTAATGACTGTGCATATTCTGGGAATACACTGTGGATCAATTCGTAGTTGTGTACATGGTCTTCTGCTAACACCTCGATATCATCTCGACCTGGATAGAAAGAAGCACCCAAGATCAGATGTTCAGCATCCAGCTGCATACAATAGCCACCGTAGCTATAGGCTGTATTTTGGCTTAAAGGTTGAGTTTTATTGTTGAGCCAACTGACCTGTCCACGAATCGGTTTCAGAGCCGGATAATCTGCAAAGAATTGTGTTGTATCTCGCGCAGTACAGACAATCACATGATCAAATTCACCTAGATCCTGTTCATCTGAAAATAGCTGAGGTTTTGTAGTAGCTTCAATATGGCTAATTTTGGCCTGTTGATATCGGATATTTACATTCTGTAGAATTTCATCACGCAATTGAGGCGGTGAAACCACACCAGCTTCTAACAGTTTTAAACTTGGAAATTCGGTTTGAACCTCTTGATCTTCTGTATCTTTTACAGTAAGAATTTTTTCAGGATATTCATCTGCCAATCCTAAAAGCTGTTCAGGATTTTTTAAGGCGAACTGATTCACCTGAATCGGGCGGAAAGCTTTAAATTTTTGATAATGATTTAAGGCATGTTGCCAGGCCAATGTCATCAGATGATCAGCACTTTGCTCAACCGGACAGAGTTTGGGATTCAGCAAAGCCAGTGGATTGCCAGAACCTCCTGAGAGTGGCGCTGACTGGTCGTAAATCGTGACTTGATGACCGCGTTGAGCGAATGCCCATGCGCTACTTAAACCAGCGATTCCAGCGCCAATCACAGCGATTTGGTGAGGTCTGATATTGGTCTTTGTATCTCGCTCAGTTTTTTTTTGAGTTGTTTCCTGCGCTGAAGATGGGTTGCTTTCCTCAGCCGGATTCCAGATCGCTTTCAGCATTTCACGCTTATGCTTAAAGCCACGTGGGCGGGAAATTGAAATCCCATGATTTTTTAAGCCACGTTTTAAGACGCCAGCAACACTGAAAGAGGCGAAAGTGGTACCGATCTCGGATAAACGTACAATATTATTTAAAACATTTTCTTCCCACATGTCTGGATTGCAGGAAGGCGCAAAACCATCCAGGAACCAAGCGTTCACCGGCGCAGTTTTTTCAATTACCGGGAAAACATCATGTGCATCACCCAGCCATAGATCCAGACTGAATCGCTCTTCAGGAAAACTGAGACGATGACAGCCGGCAATTGGCATCGGATATTGAGAGATGAGTTGATGAGCTAAAGGCTTGAGTTCTGGCCAGGCATTTAAGGCTCGAATCAGATCGGTTTTAGAAAGAGGGAATTTTTCAACTGAAATCGCATGCAGATGACTGTGATTGTCCGGACGCACCTGTTGCCAGAGCTGCCACAGGGCCAGAATATTTAAACCAGTACCAAAACCCGTTTCACCGACACAGAAATATTCAAAAGGTTTTAAATCTGCCAGACGCGTACTGAGATCATTGCCATTTAAAAAGACATGCCGGGTTTCCAGCAAGCCATTGTCTTTGGAAAAATACACATCACCAAATTGCTTGGATACAGGCACATCAATACCATCCACCAATTGCCAATCCAGATCAGCAGTTTGAATTGCGTGTGACAAAACGGGTACAACCTTAAAGATATCGGGAAGGGCTATAGCTTACCATTGACGGCGACGTTTGGTATAAACATAGCTCGCGATCAGGAAGCCGAGCAATACCCCCACAGCCAGGGTTGCAGCGCCGTAGAGGAACATCTGGGCACTGCGTTCGCTTTGCAGTACTTGTACCTGAACCCCTAGATTGTCATTCTTGAGCTGCAATTCCTGATTTTGCGATAGTGCTTCCAGATTGGCTTTTTCCAGTTGCTGCAAACGGGTGGCCTGATCTTTGACTAAGGCTTTTACCTTGGCATCTTGCTGGGCTTTGAGCTTGGCGATTTCTTCTGCGGTTAACGGTTTATTTTCAGCAGGTGTCACCGATTGGGCAGAAGACGCTACGGCAGGAATAATGGCAGGTTTCGGCGTAGACTGGGTTTGGACAGTCACCGCTGTCCCTTGAGGTTGTGCTGTCTGATTTCCCTGAGTCACAGGAGCAGGCGCAACTTCGACTGCCCATACTGGAGAAATCATAAAACATAGGCCAATGATACTGGCAGTAACAACACGCATGAACCTTATCCTTGAGGGAATGCTTTATTGAATGGTTTGACATCGATGTGTTCGTACACACCTTCTTTTAAGAAAGGTTCATCCTGTAGCCATGTGTCCAGCGCTTCACGACTGTCAAAATCGACAATAATGGTACTGCCATAAAAACCGGCCTGTGGATTGGCCGGATCTTTAGGCATGGCACCTGCAACAATCAGGCGGCCTTCAGCATTTAACTGTTCCAGACGTGCAAGATGTTGTGGACGAATCGCGAGGCGTTTTTCAACTGTACCTTCCCGATCGGTACAGCTAACGACGAATAATGGCATGATGACTCTCAATCGTTTGTAGTTGGACTTATTCAGCGGTCTTAAAGTATTTGCGCAATACAATAAACTGAATAATGATAAAGGAAAACATCACGATCATGTCACCGAATGCGGTAAATTCGCCCCAATATTTTCCATCCATCCACAAATAGGCGAAAAAGGTATGCAGAAATGACATCAGTACGAACATGGCAACCCAAGCATAGTTCAGCTTGAACCAGCCTTTTTCACTTAGATTGAATACTGGACCAAATAACCGCTGGATCAGAGGCTTTTTATCCTTGCTAAACCAAGGGGACAGGAAGAATACACCTGCAAAGACCAGATTCAATAACACGGCTTTCAGACGAATATAGAAATCATCGCTGAGGATCAGAGTGATGCCACCAAAAATTACCGTCATAAACAAGACAATCCATTGCTGCTTGTCCAGACGGAATTTTTGTATGACAAATAACGCACCATAGACGACCAACATGGAAATAATCAGACCTGTGGTTGCAACAAGAATATTATTATTGTCGACACCCCCCGCAGAACCGATCAATTGCAGCAATTGATGGTCAGTGTCTTTTGGATCTACAGTTTTATATAAATAAAAGAAAATAATGAGTGGCACAAAGTCTAAAAGTGCTTTCATGTTAGAGTATCTAAATCTGATCAAATAAATGTCATAGTATAGAGATGCACGGCGTAGATTTACATACACATAGTAATATTTCTGATGGAACTTTCAGTCCTCAGCAATTGGTCGAAGCGGCTGTGGAAAAACTTGTCCATACTTTGGCCCTGACGGATCATGACACCATGGACGGTTTGGTATTGGCGGAAGAAGCTGCCAAAAATCATGAGATTAAGATCATTTCCGGGGTGGAAATATCCAGCCAATGGTCACGTCCTGCCACCAAGAAAAACTATGGCGTGCATATCGTCGCGCTAAATATGCAAAATCCTGAGCCTTTACAAAAAGCCCTCAATCAGCAAAAGAAAATCCGGGCTGAACGTTCTAAACAGATTTGTGATCTGCTGGTTCCTTTAATTGGTGAAGATATTTATACTGATGTACTGGTCAAAGTCGACCATATCCCTGATCGGGTGACACGGACCCATATTGCCAAAACGCTGGTAGAAAAGGGGATTGTGACGCGTCCGCAACAGGCTTTTGATAAATACATCAAGGAAGGCAAGAAAGCTTATGTCAAATTTGATGGCTTGAGTCTTGAAGACACGATTCAGGTGATTCATGAAAGTGGTGGTTTTGCGATACTGGCACATCCGACCAAATATGATTTATCTGCGACCAATATTCGCTACCTGATCGAGATCTTTGCCAAGTTCGGTGGAGATGCCGTCGAGCTGCCACCGGCGATTGAACCAAGTTCCACCCGGCAGATGGTGGATCGAATGATTGCTGAACATGATCTTAAAGTTTCGATTGGCAGTGATTTTCATGGCGATCATATGCCCTGGATTAAACTCGGTAATGTCCCGAGTCTTAAACCGGGGCAGGTCGGGATTTGGGAGAGTTTTGTTTAGTCATTCCTTTACCTCGATCTTTTTCATTTGAGAGAAGATTTTCCCTTCGCTACTAATAACAAAGGGCGAGGAGAGAATTATAAATTAAAGCAAATTATGATCTTGAGCCTGAATCGGTGGTGGCGTCGGTTTACCTAAAGTCCCTAACAGTTCAATTTCAATCGTACGTACCATCGAGTCCAGCGGCAAGTCATTACTCTGAGTACCAAAAGGCTCTTCAATTTCCGAACTTAGAGCATCTAATCCTAAAAAGGTATAAGCCAAAATTCCAACCAGTAAAGGCGTAAACAGACCAAGCGTTGAACCTAAACTAAAAGGTAAAATAAAACAGAAAAAATAGACGGTACGATTGAGCAAGACCGAATAGGCAAAAGGCAAAGGCGTCGTCGCAATCCGGTCACAACCAGTCTGGACAATACTTAGTTCCGCCACATGATTATTCATCTGCATATAGATGATATCGGAGATTTCACCTTCTTTAAGCGCCTGCATTAACTCCCATTGAATCAGGCTTAAGGTATATTGCGGCGCATTGGCCTGCTGATAGAGTTGGGTCACCGCCTGCTGGCTCATGCCGCTGGTTTCAACCAGTTCAGTCGGATTGGCTGTTTGATGGCGTAGGCGATCGCGGAGTACATTGGCAAAGACAATCACATGCTGAATCACACGCTCACGGCGACCTTGAGACAGCATCCGGCAATCACGGTCAAAATGACGTGAATTGGCAATTAGAATTCCCCAAAGTTTGCGCGCTTCCCACCAGCGGTCATAACAGGCGGTATTTTTAAAACCAAGAAAAATAGACAGTACCACTCCAATCAGGGTAAATCCGACCAGGGGTAATTCTGGAAAATGAAAATAGCCAATATGTGACAAGCCACCAATGATAGCTGACATCAGCATTACCACGCCCAAAGGTGGCAAAACTTTAGGTAAAATCGTCCCTCGCCAGGAAAACAGCAGTTTAAAAACAGTTGGCTGGTCACGTACGATCATTTATTGGAATCATCACAATTTTTTTCATGATCTTGTGGAGTTGTGCCTGCTTTGTCAAGTGCTATTCAATACTGCATTTCTGGTTTGATGAGTTGCTGCTCAGCAAAGGAAAAACTGCCCTCCAAAGCGATAATACAATGGTCAATCAGATGAATATCTACCAGCTGGCAGGCTTGTTGAATCTGACGGGTCAATGCCAGGTCAGCCTTGGATGGAGAGGGCCGGCCCAGTGGATGATTATGTGCAATCACAATGGAAGTAGCCTGTTGGCTAATGGCATAACGCAACAATTGATTAATGGAAATATCACATGCATTGATGGAGCCATAAAACAGTTTTTTAAAGGCAATTTTTCTTAGACTGGCATCCAGACACAGCACGGCAAACACTTCCTGAGTTTCACCGAGCAGTTCAAAACGTAAGTAATCTCTTAGCCGCTTGGAATTGGTGAGTTCCAGTGCATCCTGCTTCAGATGCTCGGCTATGTAGCGCCGTCCCAGTTCTTTGACGGCCATCAGTTGAGTATATTTACTGATGCCCATGCCATGAAACTGGCTGACATCCTGTAAAGGCGCATCCAGTAGTGCAGTCAAATGACCAAAATGTTGAATCAGCAACCGCGCCAGATCAACTGCCGAATGCTGCTGTGAACCGGAGCGTAGAAAAATGGCCAGTAGCTCGGCATCGGATAAACTTTCTGCGCCATATTGAATCAGGCGTTCTCGCGGCCGTTCTTGTTCCGGCCAGTTTTTAATAGAAAATTGCATAGTTATTAGACTTATTTATTATGAATTATCAGTTTTCCCGCAAGCCGATCTCTTGGGAATGCGATTATTTAATGCTATTGTGAGCCCCACTGCAACAGCGAGGTAATCTGTTCGTGAGCTTTGATCTAAGTGTAATTCCTCATAAAAATATCATTTTGGCCGTCACTGGCGGTATTGCTGCCTATAAAAGTGCAATTCTGATCCGCCGTCTAAAAGATGCCGGATTTGATGTGCGGGTCGTCATGACTCACGGTGCACAGGCTTTTATTACACCTTTAACCTTTCAAGCCTTATCGGGCAATCCCGTACATACCGAATTGCTGGATACTGAAGCAGAAGCCGGCATGGGCCATATCGAGCTGGCACGTTGGGCAGATCTGTTGCTGGTAGCGCCGGCCAGCTGTGATACCTTGGCAAAATTTGCCGCAGGTCTGGCTGATGATCTCTTAAGTACTTTATATCTGGCGACGAAAGCACCCGTCTGGGTGGCGCCTGCCATGAACCAGCAAATGTGGGCGGCGAAAGCAACGCAGCGCAATCTTGCGACACTGATCGAAGATGGTGTGCATGTGATCATGCCGGACGCGGGATCACAGGCTTGTGGTGATGTAGGTTTGGGGCGGATGCCTGAGCCGGAAGATTTAGCCCGACAGGTGACTGAATATTTTCACAAAGCTCAACGTGCGATTGCGGAAAAATTTGGCCTGCTTGCGGGTAAACAAGTCACGATTACCGCAGGCCCGACCCGCGAAGCGATTGATCCGGTGCGTTATATTTCCAATCACAGTACTGGGAAAATGGGCTTTGCACTGGCTGCAGCCTGTTATGCAGCCGGAGCCAATGTGACCCTGATTGCAGGGCCGGTCAGTCTGGACACTCCAAATGGCGTGAAACGTAAGAATGTTTCTTCTGCCGTGCAAATGCTGAATGAAAGCATGCAAATGCTGGAAAATGGTTGCGATATCTTTATTGCGACAGCTGCAGTAGCCGATTATCGTGTGGCAGAAGTAGCCGAGCATAAAATCAAGAAAGCTGGTGATGAACTGAATGTAGCCTTGGTGAAAAATCCGGATATTGTTGCCACCATTGCCCAGCAGGAGAAACGTCCATTTATGGTCGGCTTTGCGGCAGAAACCCGCAATATTGAAGAATATGCTGCCGGAAAGCTGGTCGCGAAAAAGCTGGATATGATTGCCTGCAATGATGTATCACGTGCAGATATCGGATTTGCTTCGGATGAAAATGCCATGACGGTATTCTTTGCCGAGCATTATCAGCTGGATAAACGTGATCTGGAAAAAGCCTCCAAGCAGGAGATTGCCCAGCAGTTGATCGAAGCCATTCATGATGCCTTGTATCGTGATCCATCCAGTGATGATGATTTTTAAAACGATCTGTATTGAAAAAACCCTGAATCCATCAGGGTTTTTTTATGGCTGATTTTTATCATTAATTCAAAAAAACTATAGAAACCATAAATATTTAATCTTAGTCGAAGCGCTGTTTGTTTATTGTTTTTGCAAAAAAGCATAAAATGGATCACAGAATAAGCAAAGATAAAAATACTGGATATATCAGCTATAAGCAGGAAGTGGAAAGAAAAAAGAGGGGGCGCTATGAAAAAAATCATGATGTTATGGATGGTTACCTGTCTGGCTGGATGCAGTTATTTTGTCTCGATGGATGAACTGGCCAGAAATATTCAAACGCAGATGCAACGTGAATTTAATTCCAATCGAGATTATCAACACTATCGTTTTACTGTGAAAAAGGTCAAAATTGTCCAGCGTCAGGGGAATGAGTTTCAGGCTATTTCTCATCTGAATTATCAGGGCGAGGAATATCCCATTCATGTAAAAGTCTTTAAGGTAGATGGCGGGTATAGTTGGTCGATTGAAGATGATGCCTTTGCTTTTATTGATGAAATTGAAATTGAAAAATATCGTCAGCAACTGGATCGAGAATTACAGCAACTGGCCTCAGCCTTGGATGATCTAGAACCTGTAGATGAACCGAACCAGAATGTCTCTGGCTCTCTGATTACACCAGTGGCTGAACCCGCATTACAAGATGTTTCTTATCAGGAAGAGCCAATTCCGGTCGGTAATATCACGGCGTATACGCAATAACTATAAAAAAGCACCGATCATTGGTGCTTTTTGTGTTTAGGACTCAACTTGTTGATGTTCACGTACATAATCTTCGGTACGCTGCATCGCTTCCTGAATATTAAAAAGTGCAGTCTCTACATCTTTCAAGGTTTTGGCATTACCACCGCTTAAAGCCTGACGCCATTTACGTGCACCCGGCAAATTCTGGAACAGTCCTAAAATATGACGGGTAATAATGGATAAAGGTGCACCTTCGGCCATGCGCTGGGCAATATAAGGCAGCATCTGTTGCATAATGTCAAAACGGTCTGGTGCATCCAGATTCCATAACTGGCCCAGTTCAGCCAGTAAGTAAGGATTATGATAGGCTTCGCGGCCAATCATCACGCCATCCACATGTTTGAGATGTTCCAGCGTTTCGGCATAGGTTTTAATTCCGCCGTTGATCTCGATGAGCAGATCAGGACGATCCTGTTTTAAACGGTAGACATCTTCATAACGTAGGGGTGGCACGTCGCGGTTTTCTTTAGGTGATAGACCTTTTAATAAGGCAACCCGCGCATGCACGATAAAATTATTGCAGCCGGTTTTGGCCACGGTATCGACAAAATGCAGCATCTCTTCATAAGATTGTATATCATCAATTCCGATCCGGTGTTTTACGGTCACTGGAATATCCACCGCATGACGCATTTCAGCAATACATTCTGCGACTAGATCAGGCTCCGCCATCAGACAGGCACCAATTTTATTATTTTGTACCCGGTCACTTGGGCAACCTACATTTAAATTGACTTCGTTATAGCCCCAGTCCTGCGCCATCTTGGTACAGATTGCCAGATCTTTTGGATTCGAGCCGCCGAGTTGCAAAACGATTGGCTGCTCTTCCGCATTAAAGTCCAAATGACGTTTGGCATCACCATAAATGATCGCACCTGTGGTGACCATTTCAGTGTACATAATCACATTCGGATTAAACAGACGTGCAAAGAAACGATAATCTTTGGTGGTCCAATCCATCATAGGTGCAACACTGATGCGTGGTTGAAGTTTATTTTCAATGGTGGTCAGATCAGTCATTCAAAATCACGCCTTAACGAAATGGAAGAAAGAAGAAGCAATCCATGCGATCACTCAGTTATTGGTTTTTGGCTTAAACCGGATCTGCTGACGTCGCAAAAAGAGGGCGTAATACTAGCATAAAATCAGAAAAACCATCCGGCGAACTTGAGCTAGCCCGGTAAATCCAGGGAATGAAACAAGAAATAAAATTGGAATTCCCAGTCAGGTTGGAATGGTATATTTTGATAGGAGAAAGATGAATATAAAAACGCTAGAAATAAGGAGAATAATCATGTTGTTATTGGAGGAGATTTATAAAAGCCATAAAGCACAAAATTCGGCACATTTTAATCTAAGAATTCATCGGGGCTTAGGCTGGTTTAAAAAATCGCTAGACCTGGATCAGGATCTGGATTTTAAGTTTATCAGCCTATGGATCAGCTTTCAGGCGATTTATGCAGATGAACGTGATCTGGTTCAAGATCAGAGCAAACTGCAGCAGTTTCTGGAAACACTCTGCCAAAAGGATCTGGATCAGAAAATTAATCATATTCTCTGGGAAAAATATAACCAGCCGATCTGCTCACTCTTGGCCAATCCCTATGTGGAACAAAGCTTTTGGGATTATCGTCATCAGAAAATTAGTCTGGAAAGCTGTCAAGCTGATCTGGAAGCACAGAAACAGAATATAGAGAATGCTTTAAAAGAACGAAATTCTATCGAAATTTTAGCTGGAATATTTCAGCGTTTATCTACCTTGCACCATCAGATAATGCAGGGTGGCGCCACGTATCACAGCTCGCTGAATTATAAATCATTAGAGGAGAGCTGCCGAATTCTGGCAGCCTTATTGCCGGTTTTTATCTGTATTTTATTAGAAAACTCACAAACTCTTGATCTGAATAAGCCTTATTATCCGGCGGCGCAAGTCAGCTAAATAGAGGTAAAATACTTATGCGGTTGTCTTAGCCTGATGCCATTGATCCAGCAGGGCGAATAGGGTGGCACACAGAGCTAGCCCGAGTCCTGCCAGACAGGTCATGCTCCAGCCACCGTGATGCCAGGCATAAACCCCTAAGGCTGAACCACATGCACCACCAATAAAATACAAGGTCATATACAGTGAATTGACCCGTGATTTGGCATCCGGGCGCAGGCGGAAAATCACGTTCTGGTTACAGCTGTGCGTAATTGCGAGCCCGAGATTTATCAGTCCATAACCGAGAATATAACTGAGCAAGGATACCGCACCAAAGTATAAAAACAGCCAGCTCCCCATCAGGATAGAACAGCCGATCCAGCTCAGTATTTTGATATGGCCACGATCGGCCCATTTACCAATGAACTGCGTAGAAAGTGCGCCAAATACACCGACCAGCGTGACCAGTCCGACCATGACATCAGAAAGCTGAAAAGGTTCCTGTGTCAACAGCAGAGCGATGGTGGAGAACAACATACTCATGGCAGCAAAAGCACACGCACCTGTAAGTGAACGCAAAACCAGTCGTGGTTCCTGCTTGAGTAATATCCCCATAGATTTAAAAATCGCTGTATAGCTGATTCTCAGACGTGGCAGGCTCGGTAGTTTTCCTCTCAAATAAAAACTTAAGGCCAGCATACTTATGCCACTGACGATATAAATCATTTTCCAGTGAAACAGGTCGGAAAATAATCCGGCAATACTGGTTGAGAGCAGAATGCCCACCAGTAATCCGCTCATCAGGAAGCCCACCACTTCTCCGGTTTTTTCCGGTTTGACCGCCATGGTGGCCAAGGGAATCAGAATCTGTGCAGCTACGGAAAACAGTCCGGCAATGATAGTGCCGACCCAGAGCATTGGCAGATTCACTGCACTGGCACAAATAAATAAACCTGCTGCTGCACCCAGCATGAGGAAAGGGATCAGTTTGGTTTTATTCAGCATGTCCCCTAAAGGCACAATAAAAAGCAGGCCCAGGGCATAAGAGATTTGAGCAAAAGTGACAGTAAGCGCCACTTGTGATTCAGGTACCTGATAATACTGCTGAATCGATGAAATCAGCGGCTGGCAATAATAGTTAGCGCCGGCACATAAGCCGCATGCAATCGCCATCAGCCATAATAAGGGCTTATTTTGACTAATATCGAGGGGCGTGTGCATAGGGCTAACCTTGTATTCAGACCGGAAGAACTTAAATGAGGAATTAGAATAATGTTCAAATTGAGGGCACTATAGGCCAGAAGTTCTTGCTTTAAAAGTAGAGAAATATTGCCAGCATTGAAAATTGTCAGAACTCAGGCAGCTTAACGAAAGAAGTGCAATTTCAAATAGAAAGTATGAGTGAATATTTACAGAATTTTTTATCTTTTAATGAGGGGGGGTGCTTCATTAAAGCGCAGCTTGAGGTAAAAACAATAAAAAAGAGCACTGAGGCCAAAAAAGTGGAATATTTACTCTATTTTATTGCGCAAATTTGGTGCAAAAATGAGATTTTCCATTTTGAATCAAGTTCAGTACATTAATATAATAAATAGTCATCCAGCTTTTTTTCTACCCTTTATCTGACTGTTTGAGAACTGAGTCTTATAAAATTTTGGCGATTATTTTTTGTCAGATCTATCAATTCTGTCTGATGAAGATCTGCTCAAAACGAATTCTATCATTTCATAAAATACGATTTTAACATCTAAAAACAATGCTCTTGCTTGAGTGCTAAATCTGTCAAAAAAGTCAAAACTAAAAAAACGGCGCAGCTAAAGTGCCGCTATCTATAGGGACTAGAGAAATTGAAAGTCTGCTTCTGAATCAAGAAATACAGCAATCATTGTCAGAATCATCAATGTAACAAAATAAATCAGAAATCTGCGCTTATTTACACCAGCGAAATCTGGATATTTCATTCAGTGGAATGAATATCGTTTATAAAATCATCGAATATGAATATCTAGAGAATTAAATAAATGTGCTATCACAGCATCATTTTTATGAATCATCAGTTCAAAATATAGGTATTTATTAAATAAATAGTAGGTGGTAATTTCAAACAGTTTGATTAGAATCCAAAAATTCAACAAGAACACATCCTGAGGGGAAGCATCGTTTTACACGATGTTTACTTAAGAAAAATTAGCTTGAGGAACGCTCATGCAGATCGGAATTCCAGCCGAAACTGTTGTCGGTGAAAATCGCGTCGCTGCGACGCCAGAGACAGTAAAGAAATTGATCAGCGCAGGACATAGCGTGATTATCGAACGTGGTGCAGGGGTTAAAGCTGCCTATATCGATAGTGCCTATGAACAAGTTGGTGCCAAAATTACGGATGATGCCTACACCGGCAGTCAGTTGATTTTAAAAGTTCGTGCACCGAAAGGTGAGGAAATTCAAAAACTCAACCCGAATACCACTATCGTGGCAATGTTTGATCCTTACCGTAATACTGAGCTTGACCAATTCGCGGCACAAAACGTGTCTGCATTTGCATTGGAACTTTTGCCACGAACCTTATCTCGTGCGCAGAACATGGATGTCTTGTCTTCTCAAGCCAACCTTGCAGGTTACAAGTCGGTGCTTTTGGCTGCGGCTGAATACCAGCGCATGTTCCCGATGCTGATGACTGCTGCGGGTACGGTTAAACCGGCTCGTGTGGTGATTATGGGTGTCGGCGTAGCGGGTCTGCAAGCGATTGCCACTGCAAAACGTTTAGGTGCCATCGTTGAAGCCACGGACTTGCGTCCAACTGCCAAAGATCAGGTTGAATCTCTGGGCGGTAAATGGCTAGACGTGCCGATGTCTGCTGAAGAGCAGCAAAAAGCTGCAGATGCTGCCAAAAATGGTTATGGCTGGATGCCGGGTGAAGAATACATCCGCGATCAGGCTGCAATTGTTGATAAAGCGGTATCAAATGCTGACATCGTGATTACCACAGCGCTTTTACCGGGCCGTGATGCACCGCGTTTAATCCGTGCTGAAACAGTTGCGAAAATGAAACCAGGTTCAGTAATTTTGGACATGGCAGTAGAGTCTGGCGGCAACGTCGAAGGTTCGAAATGTGGCGAAACAGTCCATACCGACAATGGCGTCAAAATTCTCGGCATTCCAAATATTCCGTCGACTGTATCAACTGAAGCCTCTGCTTTATACGCTCGTAACGTATTTAACTTCGTTGAAACACTATTTGATGCAGATAAGAATTTTGTCCTGAATCAAGAAGAAGAAATTCAAAAAGCCCTACTCGTCACTCATGGCGGCCAAGTGCTGCTGAAACGTGGTTAAGGAGAAGACTCATGGTTGAAACAATTACGATTTTTGTCCTTGCCATTTTCGTAGGTTACTACGTGGTGTGGGGTGTAACACCAGCATTGCATACGCCGTTGATGGCGGTCACCAATGCCTTGTCATCGATCATTATTGTCGGTGCAATGATTCAGACTGTTGGCCTGCCGGTGATTGGCGTTGAAGGTAGCGTGGATTTCCAGACCATTAACGTGGTGAGCGTACTTGGCGCGATTGCAGTATTCCTGGCGAGCATTAATATTTTCGGTGGCTTTGCCGTGACTGCTCGTATGCTGGAAATGTTTAAACCTAAGCAAAAGAAAAAAGAGGGTTAATCCATGGAAATGATTCGAGAGTATGCGGATTGGTTCTACCTGATTGGTGCCGTTCTTTTTATCCTGACGCTACGTGGTTTATCAGGTCCTAAAACTGCGATTGCCGGTAACCGTTACGGAATGATCGCGATGGCCATTGCGGTCATGACCACCTTCTTTGTAGCTGAGAATCCAGTGGTCTGGATGATCATTGGTGCAATGGTGCTGGGTGCAATCGTGGGTATTGCTCGTGCACGTACAGTTCCAATGACGCAGATGCCTGAAACTGTGGCGCTAATGCACTCATTGGTGGGTCTGGCTGCGGTCCTGATTGCTGTCGCTG
Source organism: Acinetobacter sp. YH16052 (assembly GCF_013417155.1). Classification (GTDB taxonomy): domain Bacteria; phylum Pseudomonadota; class Gammaproteobacteria; order Pseudomonadales; family Moraxellaceae; genus Acinetobacter. Next base: position 22,779 of record NZ_VPEO01000018.1, read on the forward strand.
CCATTATTCACAACAACAAATTGATTGAACTAGGTCCAGACCTGTTGGCTGCCAATGGTGTCAATTTCCATGAAATGAGTCGTGTTCATTTATTTGAACTGTTTGTGGGCTGTTTCGTGGGTGCGATTACCTTTACAGCATCAGTCTTTGCTTACGGTAAACTGGCTGCAAAGAAATGGGCAAAAACCATTTCAGGTGCATGGGTGAAACCGGTTCAGGCGATCATCTTTATTGCTATGTTAGGTTTTGGTGTTCACTTCTTCCTGACTGGCAATATGACCTCGTTCTGGGCAATGACAGGTCTTGCACTGGCATTCGGCTGGGTATGGATTGCACCAGTCGGTGGCGGTGATATGCCAGTGGTGGTATCGCTACTCAACTCATTTTCGGGTTGGGCAGCAGCGGGGATTGGTTTTACCCTAGAAAACAACATGTTGATCGTTGCAGGCTCACTGGTGGGTTCTTCAGGTGCGATTCTGTCTTACATCATGTGTAAAGCGATGAACCGTTCTATCATCAACGTTTTGTTTGGCGGTGCGATGGGCGGTGCAGCTGCGCCGACAGCAGGAGCAGGTGAACAGGTTCAACGTAATCACCGTTCTGGCTCGGCAGATGATGCAGGCTTCCTGATGTCAAATGCAGACAGCGTGGTGATTGTACCGGGTTATGGTATGGCGCAAGGCCGTGCACAAAATGCGGTAAAAGAATTGGCTAACTTGCTAAAAGAGCAGGGCGTAACGGTTCGTTTTGCGATTCACCCTGTAGCAGGTCGTATGCCAGGTCATATGAACGTACTACTTGCTGAAGCGGACGTACCGTATGAAGACATTCTGGAAATGGATGAGATCAACTCGGACTTCCCGGCAACAGATGTGGTGCTGGTCATTGGTGCGAACGACGTTGTGAACCCTGCGGCGAAAGATGATCCAACATCGCCAATTTATGGTATGCCAATTCTGGAAGCCCATAAGGCACGTACGATTATGGTGATCAAGCGTTCTATGGCAACCGGTTATGCGGGTCTCGACAATGACTTGTTCTATAATGACAAGACCATGATGATCTTTGGTGATGCCAAGAAAGTGGTGGAAGATATGACTAAAGCCATTAATGGTACGGGTCACTAATCATCTAAATTATTAGAATCCTCCTAAGTCCCCCTTTTAATAAAGGGGGACTTTTTATTTTATATCTTGGGAAAAGGATGATTGAGTGATCATCGAACGTCTATGTTGATGATGAATTGATCCTAAAATACCAATCAAATCGGTGCATAAGACAAGATGGAAATTAAAAAATAGCGAACAGATTGAGTTGTATTAATGCTTATAAAGTTAGATGAACAGGCAATAAAAAAGCGACCTACACAGGTCGCTTTTTTGAATATTCGGTTTTTACGCTACAGAGTCAGTATCTGTAGGATTGCGCCATAAGCTTTCTAGGTCATAGAATTTACGCGCTGTTGGAAGCATACAATGAACCACCACATAACCAAGGTCGATGAGGATCCATTCAGCATCACGCTCGCCTTCAATACCAAGAGGGCGGAAGCCAGCTTTTCGTGCTTCTTCAGCAACGTTATTGGCCAATGATTTGATGTGACGTGTCGATGTACCGCTTGCAATGACCATAGCATCAGCCACATTACTGATACCGCTGACATCAAGCTCAACAATTTCTTTTGCTTTTACATCTTCAAGTGCAGCATGTACGACTTTTAAGCAGTCCTGTACAGCTTGAGAATTTGAATTCATAGTAAGATCGTGAGAATTAGAAGCGCTGGGCGATGGTTCTAAATTCATGGGGAGTGTAATTTCCTAACAATTATGCATGGTCTAATATAGCGGTTTTAGTCCTGAATTTCAAATTAAGCCGCAGTCCACTCAGTCATGCTCCGGAAAGAACTCAGCTTTCCAGTCAAAGGAATCGTTGGAATGTCCGCTAGGTTTATACTCGGCAGCGACATAACCTTGATATTGACTATGTTTTAACCACTGAAATATATCATGATATTGAATTGAACCCGTATTGGGTTGATGCCGTCCCGGACAATCCGCAAATTGGATATGACCAATCGAGGCAATATTTTCTTGCAAAGTTTCTAAGACATCTTCGCCCATCATTGCCATGTGGTAACAGTCATACTGCATTTTTAAGGCCGGATGATGCACGGCTTCCAGCATTTCCTGTGCCTGAGCAACATTTTGAATCAAAAAACGTGGCATATCGGTGCCATTGATCATTTCAAAGACTGGTTCAATTTGATGCTCAAGCAGCATTGAACAGGCCATTTTCAGGTTGCTCGCCAGCGTATTCAGGCAGGGTAGCAGATCACAATCTAGAGGCTGTTTTCCTGCCAGAATGTTGACCCGCGGTACATTCAACGCTGTGGCATACTGGATGGCGTGCTCAACAGCATGACGAAACTCGATTTCCTGTCCTGGAATGCCGGCCAGACCATGACCGCCCTGCATTAAATCGCCTGCCGGTACATTAATTAGGCACAAGTTCAGCCGATGCGTGCTGAGCTGGTTTTGAATCTGGCCAATTGTGAGCTCATAAGGAAACTGGATTTCCACATGATTAAAGCCCTGTGCATGAGCCAGCGCGAAGCGTTCGATCAGCGGCACTTCGGTAAAAATCATCGACAGGTTGACGGCAAGTTTAATCATGTCTTTCTCTTCAATATTCAGGGCTGCATAAATCAAGCGTTATGAGTGTTTAAGCTGCTGGATTACAGTAGCCAGATCTGCTTCGGCAAAGCCTTGAGCTTGATGAGCGTGCAGCTGTGATAAAGCGTGAGTCGCGACCGGAACATCCAGATCAAAGCTTTGGGCCAGTTGCACGGCATTATTCAGATCCTTGGATAAAGTCTGCACTTTCCATTGCACCGGTTCAAAAGTTTGCGTGGCCATACGGGGGGCCAGAATCTGAAAAGGCTTGGAGTCGGCAAAACCACCCGCCAGCGCAGGCGCCAGTAAACGTGTATCCACCCCCGCAAGTCCAGCAAGGGCGACCGCTTCTGCAATCAGGGTGCTATTGGCAGCCACAATCAGCTGATTACAGATTTTGGTCGCCTGACCGGTGCCCGTATCACCCATGCGGGTCACGCGCTGTGAAAGTACTGCATAGATCGGATCAAGGTTTTCAATCGTCGCGGCATCACCACCGGCAAAAATCACCAGACTGCCTTGTTCAGCTCCGGCGGTACCGCCTGAAACCGGAGAGTCAATCCAGATTACTTTCTTGGCCTGTGCTTGCGCGGCAAGTGTTTGAGTTTGCTGTACCGAAAGACTGGAAAAATCCACAATCACTTGCTCCGCAACCAAATACGGTTCGATCTGAGCAAAAACAGATTGCACCGCATGATCATCTGCCAGACAAGTCAGAATCACTGGATAATTCGCAATCTGGTCTAAAGACAGTGCAGTTGCTCCTAGATCCAGCAAGGGATCACAGGCCGCTGGCGTACGGTTCCAAACCGCCACCTGAAAACCTGCCTGAAGCAGACGTGTGGCCATACGAGTGCCCATCAGCCCCATACCTAAAAAGGCAATTTTAGTATCGCGATTCAACTGCATGCTTTGGTTTATTCCTTTCCTAGATTCAGACTGGGTTTATTTGTATTGGCGCGGTACAAACTGAACCTCTGGGTTTTTGTCCTTTTTACGGGCCAATTGACTGTTTTTACCCAGTAATAATTTCAGCTGCCATATTTTTTCCATACGCAGGGATTTGTTCGGACGATGCTGCATGGCATCCAGTACAAATTTAGAGGCCATCAGCGCATCTGGGGAACGTTGCAGCATTTCTTCAGCCAAGGCTTGTGCTCTTCCTAGTGGCTGTTCATCGACATGGGTGATCAGACCGATTTCTTTGGCATATTCGCCCTCAAAAATCCGGGCAGTCAAAGTCAGCTCTTTGGCCAGATCAATACCAATCAGGCCTTTCAGGGAGCGGCTGAGTCCCATGTCTGGCACCAGTCCCCAGCGGGTTTCCATAATCGACATTTTGGTCTCAGGATGGGCAATGCGGATATCTGCGGCTAATGCCAGTTGCATCCCGGCACCAAAACAGAAGCCCTCCATTGCGGCAATCACCGGAACAGGTAATTCTTGCCAGACCAGAAATGCTTTTTGAAACAGGCTTTGACCCGGACGAATCAGTTCCCAAGCAGCATAAGCACGATTTTTAGGATTATTTAAATCGGCCAGATCAATACCGGCACTAAAGACCTGGGCTTCTCCCGTTAAAATCACACATCGGATGCTTTTATCTTTTTTGATTTTTTGTGCAGTCGCGACCAGTTCGCGCAGCAGGGCAAAGCTCATGGCATTGCGTTTATCCGGACGATTCAGTGTAACAGTGGCAATGCCGTTATTTTTTTCCAAGCGCACGAGTGACATGGCATTCTTCCTTATTTTTCCTGGCTTGAGCATAGCATGCAGCCTTTGGGCTTGCATGACAGCCCAGTCACACTTGAGTAAGTTAAGGACTGAGCAGCTTCAAAGCTTTAATTTAAATGTTGCTTCAAAATTTGCTGGGCAGCCTGTTCAACCTGTTCAACCACGGCTTTGAGTTCATCAAAATATTTCAGCACGTCCTGAACAAAGCTTTCATCGGCCTTACGACGTTCTTTGCGCAAGGTCGAAACGAACTGTTCAAAGCCACCGGTGACTTTCTGCAAAGTAGGCGCACCGACATAGCGGGTTGCACCGTAAAGACGATGCAGTACATGTTCAAGTTGTGGGAAATCTTCCAGTTCAATCAGTTGTTGCATTTCATCGAGTTCATCCGCAAAGCTGTCTACCAGCATACGTAACAGGTCTACCGCCAGATCCTCCTTATTGGCTGCCAGTTGCAGGCTTTGCTGCCAGTCCAGAATATTCGGATCCAGAGCATCAATCACATTGGCGCGTTCTAGCACCGGAATCCGTTTAAAATGCTCGGTGGTCCAGTGCGTCAAAATTTGGATAATCTGCTCGATCTGGATCGGCTTGGTGACATAATCATCCATGCCGTTTTGCAGCAGTTTATGCTTTTCATCAGAAAGCGCATGCGCTGTCAGGGCAATAATCGGCAGGCGGCTATGATTTTCAAAGGTCGATTCCAGCGAGCGAATAGCACGAGTGGTATCGATCCCCGACATCACCGGCATCTGAATGTCCATAAACACCAGATCAAACGCCGGTTGTTCCTGTTCATAACGGCGCTGAATAATATCGATCGCTTCCTGTCCGCTGAGGGCTTTGGTCGTGGTGACATTCAGTTCGCCCAGCAAGGCTTCCAGAACAATCAGGTTCGGCAAATGATCATCCACGGCCAGAATATGCAGGCCTTGACCATTGAATTCTTCATGCTGTTCCTGATCGAAGACCGGCTGATTGCCGAGTAACTGAATCAGCGCGCTGCGGCTGAGTGGCTGATGCAGGGCACGGGCACGATGGTCATTAAGCATGCTTGGATCCAGCTGCATCTGATAACCATAGACAGCCAGATGCCCCTGATAACGTGAACGGATTTCGCGTAACAAGACTTCACTGTCACCACTATGATCGACAATTAGCCAAGTATTTTCGCTATTCTGTAAATGATTCAGACGGCTAAACAGATCCAGAATCGATGCACATTCAATATGTTTAACCTGATAATTTTCCAGATAATGCCGCAGCACATTCGCAGTTGCCGGATGTGCAAGATAAGACACCACGGTCAATTCGCTAAAATCTGGATGCTCAATCACGGTATCTTCATCGACCAGGAACTGGGCAGTAAACCAGAAAGTAGAGCCTTTTTCGGTTGGAGCACGTTCCTGATTGTCTTCAAAACCAATCTGGCCATGCATCAGGCTGACCAGCTGTTTGGAAATTGCCAGACCAAGACCGGTACCGCCAAACTGACGGGTCACCGAGGTATCACCCTGCGAGAAGGACTCAAACAGCTTTTTACGGTCGGTACCACTCAGGCCAATGCCGCTATCCTGTACACTAAAATGCAGCACACACTGATCCATTCCATCATGTTCCATGCGTGCCCGGACAATGATTTCTCCATCCGGAGTGAATTTGATCGCATTGGAAATCAGGTTGGTCAGAATCTGTTTAAATCGTAGCGCATCACCAATGATGTGTTTTGGCACACCGTCCGCATAATAGAAAGCCATATCAATATGTTTTTGGGCTGCCAGTGGTGACAGCATATCCATCACATCAAAAATCGCTTCTTCCAGATCGAAAGGTGCAGTTTCTAATTCCAGTTTGCCGGCATCAATCTTGGAAAAATCTAGCACATCATTAATCAGTGCCAGCAAATGCGCCGAAGACTTACGAATGGTCTGCAAATACAGGCTCTGCTCGTTGCTGAGATTGCCCTGACGCAATAACAGATGAATAAAACCATCAATACTGTTCAGCGGGGTACGCAGTTCATGGGAAATATTGGCCAGAAACACCGACTTGGCCTGGTTAGCCGAGATCGCCTGGTCGCGTGCCTGACGATAGGTAATATTCTGGACTTCTAAAGTGTCGAGGGTACGGCGCAAATCATCTTCGGTCTGTTCGGTATGTTCACGTAGTTCCAAAAAGCTGAAATGCAGACGTTTCACCACATTGGCGATATCACGTTGCAATAAGCGTAGCTCTCCGGTGCTATTAATCACCATATGCTGGCCGAGGGTATCGGCATTCAGGCGTTGCAACTGCATGCGAATTTCATACATTGGTGCAATCCAGCGCCGAGAGTAGAAGTTCAGACAGAGCAACAATAATAATAAAGTCAGTAATCCGGTCGCAATCAGTACGATTAGTACCCGGTAACGGGCAATTGCTAGCGGCTGGTTATCCAGTTCGATCGCCAGCCAGCCGGTAGAAAAAGTGTTTTCATTCACTTTAATGGCATAGATATGATTATCTTGATGCAGAATCGGGCCAACAAAATTACCGCTTTTCTCAAATTCTGGCCAAGGCGCTTGTTCCTGAAAGCCGATGCCCAAACGGTTCTTGCCATTTTCATCCAGAACTGCTGCCCGAACCAGATGCTTTTCATTCAGCATGTTCTGCATGGCGTTGTGAGCTTGGTCATATTGCCATGGATACAGGTTCAAGATATCCAGGGCATATTCTGAAGTGCCTTGAAAGCGAGTCAGAATCGCAATGGCCATCTGCTTCTGCTGGGCACGTGCGGCATTTGAGGTTTCAGTCAACACCAGCATGGCACCGACACAGGCCAAAATGGTAATCGGCACAAAAATCAGCGCAATCAGCTGTCCATAGGCATGATTTAAGTGTAGGCGTTTAAACAGCTTTTTGTTGATCGTTGACATGATTTAAGCAGTATTTTCTTTATGCCTGGCATATTAGCATGCTTTAAATCGACAGTTAAAATTTAAGCATAATTTTTATAAAGCTTCGGATTAGCAGTTAAAAATACAAGAGATTTCAGTTAATTTTGCTCAGGTACAGCAAGACTAAGACGCACGAAATTTCAATCTGTAAAAGTGCCAGACTGAAATAGTATTTTCATCTTCATTAGCGAGCTGCTTCACCTGGCTAAATTATCGGGAAATGTAGTTTATGGCTTGATAGTGTGTGAGTTTTAGTGAGTTTTCTGAAAAAGCCTTGCTAAATGGGTGCAGGGAAAAGCATTTTTTCATACAATAGCCGCACCTCGATATAGGTGCAAATAATGAGTAATACCATCCCTGATTTTCAAGCAGATGAATTTTTGTTAGACCATTATGTAGGCAAAACGCCGCTGGTGCGTTTACAGCGTCTGGCAAGTCACACTCAAGCTACAGTACTCGCGAAACTCGAAGGCAATAACCCGGCAGGTTCGGTCAAAGACCGTCCGGCCTATAATATGATCATGCAGGCCGAGAAGCGTGGGCAGATCAAACCGGGTGACACCCTGATTGAGGCAACGAGCGGAAATACGGGGATTGCATTGGCGATGGTCGCAGCAATGCGTGGCTATAAAATGAAGCTGATCATGCCGAACAATATGAGTCAGGAACGTAAGGACGCGATGCGTGCGTATGGTGCCGAGCTAATTGAAGTGACCAAAGAGCAGGGCATGGAAGGTGCACGTGATCTTGCTGCTCAAATGCAGAATGATGGTGTGGGTCTGGTGCTGAATCAGTTCGGAAATCCGGACAATGTCGAAGCGCATTACCTGACCACGGGTCCAGAAATCTGGCAGCAAACCGGTGGCAAAATTACCCATTTTGTCAGTTCTATGGGTACCACCGGCACCATCATGGGTGTGTCGAAATACCTGAAAGAAATGAATCCTGATATTCAGATCGTCGGTTTACAGCCATCTGATGGTTCAAGCATTGCCGGAATCCGTCGCTGGCCAGAAGAATATCTGCCAACCATTTTCGACCGCAGCCGAGTCGATCGCATTATTGATATTCCACAAATCGAAGCTGAAAAAACCATGCGTAAGCTGGCACAGAAAGAAGGCATTAGTGCCGGAACCTCTTCTGGTGGGGCAGTGTGGGCCTCGATTAAACTGGCGGAAGAACATCCGGATGCAGTGATTGTGTGTATTATCTGTGACCGTGGTGACCGTTACTTGTCTACAGGGTTATTCTCTGTACAAGATCCTGAATAATTATTTGAGCACTGTTTTATGCGCCTGCCTGTTTTAACTTTCGATATTGAAACCCAAACCGATCTCAAATCAGGCGCGCATCTGTTTGGTCTGGACCTGCCCGAAGCAGATCTGGATCAGGCCTTGACCAAATTACGCCGTCAGGATTCAGGCTCGGATTTTCAGCGTTTGCCGCTGCATGAAATCGTCTGTATTTCCGGTTTGTGGATGGATGAGCAGGGCATGAAGCTGTTTTCGTTTAGCCGAGAACAGCATTCTGAAGCAGAAATTTTGAAAAAATTCTTGTCGATTTTTGACAAGCGCCATCCGACTCTAGTGAGTTGGAACGGCTCACAGTTTGATTTACCAGTGATTTTATACCGCGCTATGTATCATGGGCTCTCTGCACCGAGTCTGTTCGATCAGGGCGAAATTGATACGCAAAAGCGTTATAATAACTACCAGAATCGTTACCATCATCGTCATGTTGACCTGATGGATGTGATGGCCATGTTTCATGCCCGTCATTTCCAGAAGCTGGATGATGTTGCACATTTGCTGGGCTATCCAGGCAAGCGCGGTGACGGAGCCTATCGGGTTCCAGAATATGTCCGCAATCAGCAATGGACCGAACTAACGTCTTATTGTGAAGGTGATGTCCTGAATACCTGGCTGGTGTATATCCGCTGGTTGCTGTTAAAAGGCCAACTGTTACTGCCGGACTATCAGCATTTGCTGCAAAGCACGATTCAATATTTGCATACTCAACCGCAGCATGCGGACTTTTTATCAGTTTGGCGTGAGACTTCGCAACGAACTGAATTTACCCAATTTGATTTTCCCATCTCCACACCCTAGGTTTTCATGAAACATCGAGCACAAGCACGTCCTATCCAGCAACCCGAGTACATTTTTCAGGTTGAGTCACTATCGCATGAGGGACGTGGCATCGCTCATTATGGTTCACATCCGGATCATCCGCAGCATAAACATGGCAAGAAAGTCTTTATCCGTTATGCCTTGCCGGGTGAAACCGTGCGTGCCCGTATTACCCGTGAAGTTAAGAAGCTAGAAGAAGCCGACAGTCTTGAATTGTTGAGCGACGCTTCCGAGATTCGCGTGAAGCCGGTGTGTCCGCATTTTGGCGTGTGTGGTGGCTGTAATATGCAGCATATCGCTGCGGATGCGCAGATTGAACTGAAACAGAATGTGCTGAAATCACATCTTCAGCATTTTGCCGGAATCCAGCCTGATCAATGGCTACCGCCTTTACGTTCACAACGTGAAGATTATCGCCGTAAAGCCCGCATCGGGGTGCGTTATCTGCCGTCTAAGAACCAGCTGGTGGTAGGTTTTCGGGAGAATCAGTCAAATAAACTGACACCGATTGACCGCTGTATGATTCTGGATCGCGAGTTTGGCTCGGTTACACGTCTTAAACAATTGCTGCAAGGTCTTAATGGTAAGGCTGACATCGGTCATATAGAATTGGCCATGGGGGATCAGGAGATTGCACTGCTGGTGCGTGAAACTGCAAAATTGTCTGACGATGATGTCAACCAATTGCGCGAATTTACGTTACAGAAAGGCTGGCAATTGTATCTGCAGCCTGCCGGCAAAGAAACACTTTCGCGGATAGATGATCCAGAAGCATCTGCACGCTTACACTATGGTCTTGATGACTTTGATGTGAAATTCGGCTTTAATCCTCTGGACTTTACCCAGGTAAATTCAAGCATCAATCCGCAAATGGTACGATTGGCATGTGATTTGCTTCAGCTACAACAAGGTGAACGGGTTCTGGATCTGTTTTGTGGATTAGGAAACTTTTCTTTGCCGCTGGCGCGCTGTGTTGGTGCGTCGGGTCAGGTGATTGCGGTTGAAGGAAGTGATGAAATGGTTCGACGTGGTGCGGAAAATGCCAAAAACAATGGTATTGCACAAATAGCGTTCTATTCACAAGATTTAACCAAAGATTTCTCGCACCATACTTGGGCAAATCAAGGTTTTGATGCATTATTAATCGACCCGCCACGTGCCGGGGCAGAAGAAGTGATGCATTATCTCCCTCAGTTTGGAGCTAAAAGAATCGTTTATGTGTCATGCAATCCTGCGACACTCGCCAGAGATGCAGGACTTCTGGTACAACAGGGCTATCGTCTCACCCAGGCGGGCGTGATGGATATGTTTACACATACTGGACATGTGGAATCAATCGCATTGTTCGAAAAAGAAAATCAAATAAACGATTAAAGAAATGATGTTTTTAAAAGTAGGAGACGGGTATGGTCACAGTACGTGAGCAACTCCCTGGGCGACTCAATGAGTTGTCACAGGAGACGACTGTAGAACATGCCGAACAAGCACACCAGGATCTGACTGAATGGTTGGATCGGGTTCGTGGCATATTAGATGGCGCACCTTTAACGCAGCTCGAAGAAGTCGCCCACTTAACATTAGAAAGAGAGCTGCAAAGTACGGTTCAGCACCGCTCCAATACCTTTTATACTGGTATTGAGATGGCGGATATTCTGGCGCATCTGCATGTCGATGAAGATACTTTATCCGCAGCCATGCTGTATCGTGCTGTTCGTGAAGGCGTCATGCCACTCAGTGAAGTATTGGAACAGTTCGGCGAACAGGTGCATAGCCTGGTCAAAGGTACGCTTGCCATGGGTAAGCTGTCTGAGCTGATCGAAAAAAATAAACGCCTGGAAGATCATTTCAATAATAACCAGCGTGAACATCTGTCTGGCATTTACAAAATGCTGATCTCGGTCACCGAAGATGTACGGGTTGTTCTGGTCAAGCTGGCCGAACGTACCTATGCCTTGCGTGAACTGGCCAATTCCTCGCGTGAGCGTCAGGAACGGGTGGCCCGAGAAATTCTGACCATTTACTCGCCACTGGCACACCGCTTGGGCATTGCCCAGCTGAAATGGGAGCTGGAAGATCTGGCGTTCCGTTATCTTGCGCCGGAACGTTATAAAGAAATTGCTTCCTTACTGAATGAAAAGCGTCTGGAGCGTGAACAGTATATTCAGTTTGTGATTGATAAATTACGTAATGAATTGGCTGAGCATGGCATCGAAGCTGAAATTAATGGCCGGGTGAAGCACATTTATTCGATTTATCGAAAAATGAAAAGCAAGAACCTGAGCTTTGACCAGCTCTATGATATTCGTGCTTTACGGGTACTGGTGAAAAGTGTGCCGGAGTGTTATCACACTTTAGGTATTGTGCATCAGATCTGGCGCCATATTCCGCATCAGTTTGATGACTATATTACCAATCCAAAAGCCAATGGCTATCGTTCTTTACATACTGCGGTGATTGCCGAGAACAAATCACTTGAAGTGCAGATTCGTACCCATGCAATGCATGACGAAGCTGAACTGGGGGTGTGTTCACACTTTAATTATAAAGAAGGTGCAAAAACGACAGATCGCTCCTTTAACCATCGTCTGCATTCCTTACGTGCGGTACTTGAGCATTATCAAGAGCGCAATGAAACCAGTGCACATAAAGAATCTGAAGATGAAATAGAGAATTTTGAACATATTCAAGATTTTGAAGGTTTTGAAAAGATCTATGTGTTTAGCCGTGATGGTGATATCAAAGAGCTGCCGCGTGATTCGACCGTACTCGACTTTGCGTATCATGTGCATACCGAAGTCGGCAACAAGTGCTATGCTGCACGGGTGAATCAGCGCTATGTGCCGCTGACCTATACCCTGAAAACCGGTGAACAGGTCGAGATTCTGACCAAAAAAGACCGGGAACCGAACAGGGACTGGCTGGTTAATTCGCTGGGTTATATCAAGACAGCCCGGGCACGAGACAAGTTGCGTCACTGGTTCCGTCAGCAGGATCGTAGCAAGAACCTGGAAGTCGGCCGTGAAGTACTGAACAAAGAATTGTCACGTCTGGCAATTCACCCGAAATCGATTGATCTGAGTGATTATTGCAACCACTTCAATGTCAAAACCGGTGATGATATTCTGGTCAATCTGGTCAATGGTGATATCAGCCTGCATGCCCTGATTAATCAGGTGAATCGCCATATGCATCTGGATCAGGACGAACCTGAACTGGTGCTAAAACCTGCCCTGAACCCGCGTGCCAGTCATACACTGTCAGCGCACGGGATTCTGATCGATGGTTTGGATAACGTGGAACTACATGTCGCGCAATGTTGCCAACCGGTGCATGGTGAATCGATTGCTGGCTATATCACTCTGAATCGTGGTGTGAGCATTCATAAAGTCGCTTGTCCGGACTATGTGCGCATGATCACCCAAGAGCCTGAACGTGCGGTAGAAGCCGACTGGGAAATGCAGCCGACTCGTGGTCAAAGTGTGCAGATTGTGGTGGAAGCTTATGATCGACGCGGTTTGCTCAAAGATCTGACGCAAGTAATTTTCTCGGATCAGATCAATATCCGTCAGGTGAATACCATTTCGGAAGCGGATGGTATTGCCAATATGAAGCTGTTGATTGAAGTCAAAGGTCTGGCACAACTTTCCAAGCTTTTGGCTCGTCTAGAGCAGCAGCCGGGAATTATCAGCGCACGCCGTCTGGTACAGGGTACTTAATTCCTGTTACCTAAGTTTAAAAAGCCTGCAATTCAATTGCGGGCTTTTTTATTGTAAGGTATTTGAATCACATGCATAAAAAATAGACCAGCAAACCAAAATGAGCGCGACCGAAATATTTGAACGTAGACGAAATAATCTGGCCAAGGTGATTGATCTGCTGATCGAGACGCAGCAATTTAAAACCGGCAAAGAGATCTGTGAGCATTTCGGCTTGTCTGCATCGTATATCGCTCAATTGCTGAATAGCAAACGCCAGATCGGCGAGAAAGCAGCAAGGGAGCTGGAACAACAACTGGGTCTAGATGTGCTCATTCTAGATCAGTCGACTGAACCAAAAGTTGAATTATCTCCAATTCCAGCGCAAGGTGTACTGTTGCAAATGCAGGTGGTGCAACAGCAGGCATTCGCACTTATCTCCTTGGATTCAGCGCTCTCATTCAATCAGGATATTTTTCATCTGCAAGCACAGCATTATGCGATTTGGGTAGCAGGGCCGTATTATTTTCCCAGCTTAAAACCGGGCTGGTGGCTGGTTTGTGACAAACAGGCCGAGTTATCCACTGCAGGCATACTCTGTGTGTATCTGCTCAATGGCTTGCAGCTCATTTTGCAAATGGTCAGTGAAACTCAGGATCATTATGAATTTCAAAGTCTGGATGAAAGCAGAAAGGTGGTTTTCCAGAAAACTGATATTGAGAAAATCCATCCAGTCATTGCGATTATTCCCGCTGCCACATATTCAAACGGCAGAAATAATTCAGCCCATCATAAGACGGGCTGAACGATGAACATGAAACAGTACCGATTATGGAATCTGGTTCTCGTCTTCAAATTCTGGTTTCACCTGAACAATAAAGTCCTGACGGTTTAGACCACGCCACAAGGCAAAGGCCGTACCGATATAGATGGACGAATAGGTCCCGACAAAGACACCAACAAACATCGCGATCGAGAACCATTTCAGACCATCGCCGCCCATCAGCATCATGGCAAGCACCACCAGCAATAAGGTCATAGAGGTATGAATGGTACGACGCAGCGTTTCAGTCAGGGCAATGTTAATGATTTCGACCGGTTCTGCACCACGAATCTTACGGAAGTTCTCACGGATACGGTCAGAGACCACGATATTATCGTTCAGTGAGAAACCGATGATTGCAAGGAGTGCTGCAAGTACAGTCAGGTCAAATGGCCACTGCATCATCGCAAAAATCCCGAGGGTAACGACGATATCATGGAACAGTGACAATACTGCACCCATAGCCAGTTTGAACTCAAAGCGGATGGTGACATAGACCAGCATCAGCATGAGCGCAAGTGCCACAGCACCACCAGAACGGACATAGAGTTCATTACCGACCTGTCCACCGACGACATCAACCTTCGGTACTTCTGCCGCATTATTTGGCAGTTGAACTGCGGCTGTAACAGCTTTGGTCAGGTCTTCAGCTTCGATATCTTCCTGAACCGGCATACGCACCATCAGGTCACGTTCAGAACCTAAAGTCTGAACCACAGCATCATTAAAGCCTGCCTGGTTCAATGCCTTGGAGACATCTTCAGGTTTGACCGGATTGGTATAGTTTAATTCGGCTGCCACACCACCGGTAAAGTCTAAACCGAGGTTCAGGCCTTTGGTGGCAATAAAGAAGATACTCGCAACGGTTAAGAGGATTGAAAACAATGCCGCAGGCATCGCAATCTTCATAAACGGAATAATGCGTTCGTCTTCCGGGCGACCGTACTGTTTTTGATTCAGTTGAGTATTTTCAGTCATCAGTGATCTCCTTAAATGCTCAACTTTTTCAAGTTACGTTTTTTGCCATAAATGAGCTGTACCACGGCACGCGTTACTGTAATGGCAGTAAACATCGAGCAGACAATACCAATCATCAGGGTTACGGCAAAGCCTTTGATCGGACCTGTACCAATCGCGAACAGAATGAACGCCACCAGGAATGTGGTCAAGTTCGAGTCGAAAATGGTGTTATAGGCACGATCATAACCGGCCACAATCGCCTGTTTTGGCGAAGCTCCCCATTTCATTTCTTCCCGTATTCGTTCACAGATCAGTACGTTGGCATCGACCGCCATACCGATGGTAATGACGATACCGGCAATACCCGGAAGGGTAAGGGAAGCGCCAATCCAAGACATGACTGTCAGAATCATCGCCAGGTTAAAGACCAAGGCAAAGTTGGCAATCACACCAAACACACGGAAGAACACCACCATCCAGATGGCAACCAGAAGGAAACCGATCTGAGTTGAAAGTACACCTTTGTCGATGTTCTCTTGACCCAGACTTGGACCAATCACACGTTCTTCAACAAAATACATTGGTGCAGCCAACGCACCTGCACGCAGCATCAAGGCAAGTTCAGCAGCTTCTTGCGGTGAGTCCAGACCAGTAATACGGAACTGAGAACCCAGTACTGCCTGAATAGTTGCAGCGTTAATCACTACAGATTCAGTATACGGGGTACGAACTTCAGTTTGAGTGCCGGTCGCAGGGTCTTCCACATAATTAATGCGCTGCTTGTTCTCGATGAACAAGACGGCCATACGTTTACCGACCGCATTACGGGTGGCATCCGACATCAGTTTGCCACCTGCGCTGTCCAAGGTAATGTTAACTTCAGCACCGCCTGTGTCCTGGCTAAAGCCACTTGATGCATTCTGAACACGTTCACCGGTTAAGATACGGTTACGGTTCAACAGGAGCTGACGACCACTGTCCAGTGATTCATAAGCAAAGACTTCTGTGCCTGGTGGCAATGCACCTGTAGCCTGACCGGTATATGGATCAATGTATTGATCATTCTGGTCAGACACCAGACGGAACTCGAGGTTCGCGGTACGACCCAAGACACGTTTCGCTTCAGCGGTATCCTGTACACCAGGAAGCTCAACCACAATACGGTTGCTGCCCTGAGTTTGAACCAGTGCTTCTGCCACACCTAACTCGTTAATACGGTTACGTAAAGTGGTCAAGTTCTGATTGACAGCATAAGATTCAATTTCTTGCTTACGCACATCAGTATAGTTTAGACGTAAGGTCGAACCGGTCTCGGTCGCAACAGCCTGCTGGGTAAACTCATTGCCATTACGGCGCAAGAAGTCCATCGTTGCAGAACGATCATCATTGTTGGCAAACTGCATCACAATGGTGTTGTTGCTTAAATTCAGGCTATTAAATTTCAGGTTGTTATCACGCAACTGACGACGTAGATCCGTCGCAGAGGTTTCCATGCGCTGGGAAATGGCCTTGTCCATATCCACTTCAAGCAAGAAGTGAACACCACCACGTAAATCCAGGCCGAGCTTCATTGGTTTGGCACCAATTTTTTGCAGCCATTCTGGGGTGGTCGGGGCAAGGTTCAATGCAACCACGTAATCATCACCTAAACCACGACGTAAAGCCTCTTTGGCTTTAAGCTGCGATTCACTTGAATCTACACGTAATAAAGCTGCATTGTTGCCAAAGCTATTGTCATGGGTGGCAATATTTTCAGTTTTTAAAATTTGCTCTGCTTTTTGTACGATGCTTGCATCAATTTGAGTACCGGCTTTGGCACCCGAAATCTGTACAGCAGGTTCATCTGGATACAAACTTGGCAGGGCATATAAAGTACTGATCACCAGGACAACCAGGATCAGTACATATTTCCATGCTGGGTAACGCATTCGTTTTCTTCTTAAAATGAAAAAGTCGTGCGAGGGCACGACTATTTTTGATTAAAGGTTATTTAAAGTGCCTTCAGGGAGGACTGAAATCACACTTGCACGTTGAACTTTGACTTCTACACCACGGCTCAATTCAACCACTGCGAAGTCACCTTCAATCTTGGTGATTTTGCCCATTAATCCGCCTGCAAATACCACTTCACTGCCAACGCCAAGGCTGTCGACCAAAGCACGGTGTTCTTTGGCACGTTTAGATTGAGGACGCCAGATCAAGAAATAGAAGATTGCAATAAAAACAGCAATCATCAAAAGGTTCGCCATCATGCTTGGTTGTTGTGCAGCTTCACCTGCAGCGTGAGCAGTCGAAATAAAAAGGCTCATTACATTTTCCTAAAATAAAAAACTGGTGATCAACTCGATAATAAATTGACATATTCTTGCAATTTACATTGTCTTTTTCCTCAGCGCAAATGCTGATGGATTAATCTTGCGGACAAGGTGGCACTTCCAGGCCACGGCGGGCATAAAAGTCATGAACAAATTCGTCAAATGTACCGTTGTCTAATGCATCACGCATTGCTTCAGTCAAACGCAGGTAATAGCGCAGATTATGAATCGTACCGAGCATAGAGCCGAGCATTTCCCCACATTTCTCAAGATGGAATAAATAGGCACGGGTAAAGTTCTGGCAGGTATAGCAGTCGCAATGCGGATCGAGTGGGCTTTGGTCATGACGGTATTTACTGTTACGGATTCGCACCAAGCCGTCTGTCACAAAATAGTGACCGTTACGTGCATTTCGGGTTGGCATTACGCAGTCAAACATATCGACACCACGACGCACCGCTTCCACAATATCTTCAGGCTTGCCGACGCCCATCAAATAACGCGGTTTGTCTGCAGGCATTTTTTCTGGAAGATAATCCAGTACCTTGATCATTTCCTCTTTTGGCTCACCAACGGACAGGCCGCCAATCGCATAACCATCAAAGTCGATTTCTAGCAGGCCTTTTAAAGATTCATCACGTAAATCTTCATACATGCCGCCTTGAATAATACCGAACAGCGCATTACGGTTTTTCAGCACGTCATGATGCTGGGTTTTACAGCGTTTGGCCCAGCGTAAAGAAAGTTGCAACGATTTTTGCGCTTCTTCATGCGTCGCAGGGTACGGGGTACATTCATCAAAAATCATTACAATGTCAGAGTTCAGCGTGTGCTGAATATCCATTGAAATTTCAGGAGATAAAAATACTTTTGAACCATCAATCGGCGAGCGGAAGGTCACACCTTCTTCTTTAATTTTACGCATTGCGCCCAGACTGAAGACCTGGAAGCCGCCTGAATCGGTCAAAATGGGACTATTCCATTTCATAAATCCGTGCAGGCCGCCATGTTCACGAATTACATCCAGTCCTGGACGTAGATACAAATGGAAAGTATTGCCCAGAATGACTTGAGATTTGATCTCTTTAATGTCGCGTGGCAACAGGCCCTTGACCGTACCATAAGTACCCACAGGCATGAACATCGGGGTTTCCACCACACCATGTTCAAGCGTTAAACGACCACGACGGGCACGGCCCGACTGACCTAATTTTTCAAACTTCATAGGAGTTCCAAATCAAGGCGAAAAAACAGTTCGCTGATTGTTATAGCTAAAGGGCGCTATTTTCCTTGATTCTTACACTAAACGCCAGCATTGTAGAGCATTCGCTCTGTAATTTTATTTATCGCTGAAGCTAGGGAACATTCGTAGAAATGGGTGGATGTGCGGAAAACTGCTGCAAGCGTTGCTGGATATCTTCCCGGCTAAGGGCACAGCTACCATCCGGTTCCGAGGCCATTGCAGCGATATGCTGGATCAGTTTCTGGATATAAATATTGCTATCGACAAAGTAGGATTCCAAGGTCAGCAAATAGGCATCTTGTGCTACTTGCAGATAATCATAAGGTTCCATCACCAGCATCTGCTCCAGATCAATCAGAATATCCTTGTCGTTTTGCGAGAGTTTCAAACGTTTCTGCATGGCAGGTAAATGAGTAGTTTGTCTGGATGCCAGAAATTCCTGTAAATGAATATGCTCAGGATTAAGTGTCTGCGCAGATTGACATTCAAATTCGACTTGGGTCGGCAGGCTCATGAAAAACAGGATGCCATCCAGATCCAAACCATAGCTTTCAGAAAGGCGCTGTTTGGCTTGTTTAAAACTATCCAGCAATAAATCCAGATGCGTCGCGTGCAGCTGTTTTTGCTGTGCCAATACCGGATGGCCAAAGCTGTGCTGGGTTATAAAATAATCGACCAACAAGGTTTTAAAGGGGATAAGTCCTGAGTCGAGCGAAGCATGTGCTCGATAACGCCATTTCCCGATATTCCAGCGATCCTGTTCAGCCAGATATTGCTGTGGATCTTCCGGATCTTTAAAAATACTGCGTTCAGTCGAGATCGCCAGATCATCCAGCAGTAAAAATTCGTCAAAGACCAGACTACAGGCATAGATTTGATCATCCTGATAATGGTCGTATAACCGATAAAATTCCTCGACCAGCGTCTGTTGCAAGCGCTCTAAATAATCCAGCATAATTTTTATTCTTTATTTTATAAGTTTTAGACAGGTACAGCCGCACCCTTGGCTATTTTTATAATAAGGTGATGTGCCAAGGATGCAAAATTTTATCAGATCTTGCTGTTCACTCAGTAAAAGTTCGGACGGTAATCAAAATTCTGAGTCACGCTTTGATCACGGAATGGACGTACCACTTTTTTTCTGAGCAACATATTGTTAATGATGTTGTGCGGAAAAATCTGGATCTGGTTATTAAACAGCTCGACATTGCGATTATAAATGGTAATCGCAGCACCGACATTTTCATTCTGTTCTTCAATTTCAGCCATCATTTTCAGATAGATGTCATTGGCTTTCAGTTCCGGATAATTTTCAATCACGACATTCAGGCTATGCATTAACTGTTTGTTCAGACTTTCAATGCGTTGTAATTGTCCAATATCGGCATCCTTGATATTCAGGTTCATGATGTTCTGACGCAGTTCGGTGACTTTTTCTAGCGTGCCTTTTTCAAAACTCGAGTATTGCTCGACCAGCGGTTGCAGCCCATCCAGAATTTTCAGTTTTTGCCGTTCATAACTGGCGACATCCGACCAGGCGCGAATCGTGGCGTTGTGATGACGGACAATACTGTTGCGGATCATGATAATCGTGACAATCAGCGCCACAATGATCAAACATAAAATCAAAAATCCCATCCGAGATCTCCCCAAGCTATATCTATATTTTAAAAATGATACGAAAAATTTATTTTAAAAACTGCAGCAGATCATGTTGTAAGTTTTCGAGCTGTTTTAATTTAAACGTTCTCAGGTGGCCGCGCAATGTGGAAATATCGCTAATATTCTGCTGCTTGCTCGATACCTGAAATAAATCATGGGGCCCTAGATAGCACAGCATCTTATTTTCTGGGTGAAACAGTAAATCACCCTGACGCTGTTCAAAAAAGTCAGCCAGTCGCAGCACAAAACCCGGGCTGAGTAATTTGGCAGTTTGCAGCGGATCACTGCCATAAAAGCTTAATCTCTGGTTGGTGCGAATATCGCTGCTGTGCCAGGGATGGCTATAAGGATAATAAAATTTCTTTCTGGAAGTCGTAACGGCCAGTCCCTGAATCTGGATATCAAACACAAATACGCCCCACAGGTCTTTATGGACCTGCATCAGTTTGACTGGCTGACCTTCCTTATTTCGGGCCTGTACTTCATCAATATAGTGGTATTGGAACAGTAGCACCTGATGTTGCTGGCCGTTTTCGTCTTCCCAGACCGTGCTGGCATAACGCTGAATTTCATTACTCAACGAACCTTGGTTGAATACTGGAAATAATTGTTTTAAATGCCGGATAAAGTGCAGGGGATTAAGAGGCATGGAAATATGCTGTGGCTGTTTTTGAAAGGCAAGCTGATATTTCTTGGCCAGTGCTTGTTCTTCCAGAAAAGCAATGACTTCCTCTAAGGGCTGCTGTTGTTCATAGCAAATATAGGCCCAGAAGATGCAGAGACAGCCGAGAAAAACACTGCTCTGAATCCAGATATTTCCCGGAGCAATAAAAATGCTGCCAATCAGAAAAAGGCCAATTCCGGCAAGCGCAAGCGGCAGGTTATTTTCAAACTTGAGCGTAATCGGGCCATTCCAGGGATGCAGCCCGTCGAGCAGTTCTTGATGAGTTTTGGCCTGTTGGCCCAGTTCCCAGAGCCGAGCGATATTCTGAAACACCACTGCATTTTTCTTTCGGCGAATATGAATGGACTGTTGTACAGACTCGATCGGCATGGGCAATGGTTCTCGCTTATTTCGCCTGATCAATCAGCATGGCATCGCCATAACTGAAGAAGCGATACTGGCTGTCTACTGCATGCTTATAAGCATTGAGAATATTGTCACGATTGGACAAGGCAGACACAAGCATTAACAGGGTCGATTCTGGTAAATGGAAGTTAGTGATCAAACGATCGACCACTTTAAACTGATAACCCGGATAGATGAAAATCTGGGTATCACCTGTCCAGGCTGCCAGTTCACCGTGATGTGCTTGTGCTGCACTTTCGACTGCACGGGTGGCAGTCGTGCCTACAGAAATGACTTTATTACCGCGGGCTTTAGTCTGACGAATCATCTCGACCGCAGTTTCAGGGACGTCGCACCATTCGCTGTGCATGATGTGATTTTGAATATCATCGGTACGCACTGGCAGGAAAGTACCTGCACCAACATGTAGGGTCACAAAAGTTTTTTGAATCCCTTTGGCTTCCAATTTTGCCAACAGATCGGCATCAAAATGCAGGCTGGCAGTAGGTGCTGCAACGCTGGCCAGTTTGGTTGGGTCATTAAACACGGTTTGATAACGTTCAGTATCAATCTCTTCCGCTTCACGGTTGAAATAAGGCGGAATCGGCAAGGCGCCGTATTGATCCAGCACATCGAGAATTGGTTGTGAAAATTCTACAATAAACAGATTTTCATGACGGCCTTGTACGGTCACTTTCACTGCATCCGGGCCAACAAAAAGTTCTGCACCGGCTTTCGGAGTGTTGCTGGCCTTAATATGACAATAGGCAATAAAGCGATCTTGCATACGCTCAACCAGCACTTCTACCGCACCGCCTGAAGCACGTTTACCTTTTAAACGGGCCTTCATGACTTTGGTGTCGTTTAATATCAACAAGTCGCCGTCTTCAAGTAAATCCAGAATATCGGTAAATTGATGGTCATGATATTGACCTTGAGCATCGAGGTGCAACAGGCGAGAGGCACTGCGTGTTTCCAGTGGGTAGCGAGCAATCAGCTCATCGGGGAGATCAAAATTAAAATCAGAAAGTTGCATGATGATTTACGCTAAAAAAACTGCGGCTAGTATAAACTTTTTTCTTTTTTATGGCGGGAATTGCTCGATTTTAAAACGAAAAAATGCGATTTGTTTTAAAAATAAACAAATGAAAATATTCTGCGTTGACAGTGCTGAGAAATCGCGTATTATACCTTTCATCCACTCCCGAGGTGGTGAAATTGGTAGACGCGGCGGACTCAAAATCCGCTGTCAGAGATGACGTGTCGGTTCGAGTCCGACCCTCGGGACCAAAATTCTAGAAAACCCCAAGCGCATTCAGTCTTGGGGTTTTTTATTGTCTAATGAAAAATATAACAACTAGTTTATAATGAAGAAACTGTTATGACTAATTTAATAAAACAATTATCAAGCTTAAATTAAAGAGTTAAGTATGACCGTAGAGAAAATCGAATTGATTCAAAAATTAAATGAATTTAAAAATAGGCTTAGCGAAGAAGTATATAGTGCTTATAAAGAGAAAGGCAGGGAGTATGGGCGGGAAAGATTTAAATCATGGGAAAGAGCAATACAAAAATTTTTAGAAAAATATTTTCCTGCTTATACTAGTAAATTACACTCAAAACTTCATCCTCTAGTGATGGTTGGTTATCATGATCCAATTAAGCAATTTATGGAGGACGAGTATAAACCCTCAATCTCCTTTATTGATTCTCTAATTATGGATATTGAGAATGATGAAGTACTAGCTGATGATTCTAGTAAATCAAAAGTCAAACTTAGTAAATCTGATACAAATTCGAATACACCATTAAGAAAAGCTTTTATTGTTCATGGTCATGATAAAGCTAAAAAGCTTGAGACAGCACGCTTCTTAGAAAAAATAGGTTTTGAGGCTATTATCTTGCATGAGCAAGCTAGTAGTGGGAAAACTATTATTGAAAAATTAGAAAAATTTATCGATGTTGGATTTGGTATTGTGCTATATACGCCAGATGATGTTGGTGAGGCAGTTTCTAAGCAGGCTAATCTAAAACTGCGAGCGAGACAAAATGTTGTATTTGAACACGGTCTTTTAATTGGAAAGTTAGGACGTGATAAAGTAATTCCATTAGTTGTTGATCATAATATTGAACTTCCAGGAGATATCAGTGGAATGGTTTACATGTCTGATAATGGCTGGGAAATTCAACTTGCCAAAGAAATTAAATCCCTTGGTTACGAGGTAGATTTTAATAAATTATTTTAAACACATTAAAAAAACCGGCGCCTAGACGCCGGTTTTTCTACATCACTGACTCAGTTAGTTCTTAAAAGCTTAGATCGTTTCAAGCGCTGCATTCAAAGTTGCACTTGGACGCATTACTGCATTTACTTTTTCTTGATCAACTGCGTAGTAACCGCCGATGTCTACTGATTTGCCTTGAACTTCTGCAAGCTCAGCAACGATTTTATCTTCATTTTCAGCTAAAGTTTTTGCAAGTGGTGCAAATTTCGCTTTCAATTCAGCATTTTCGTCTTGAGCAGCCAAAGCTTCAGCCCAGAATTTCGCCAGGTAGAAATGGCTACCACGGTTGTCCAATTCGCCAGTACGACGAGAAGGAGACTTGTCGTTATCTAGCAATTTACCAGTCGCTTGGTCTAAAGTTTTAGCAAGTAACTTGATGTCGTCATTGCCTTCTTTAATACCCATTTCTTCTAAAGATACCGCCAACGCCATGAATTCACCGAGTGAATCCCAACGTAAGTGGTTTTCTTCAACTAACTGCTGTACGTGCTTAGGAGCAGAACCGCCTGCACCTGTTTCGTACATGCCACCACCTGCCATTAATGGCACGATTGACAACATTTTCGCAGATGTACCCAATTCCATGATCGGGAACAAGTCAGTCAGGTAGTCACGCAGGATGTTACCTGTTACAGAAATAGTATCTAGACCGCGAGCAACACGTTCAAGCGTATAACGCATTGCACGTACTTGTGACATGATCTGGATGTCAAGACCAGTGGTGTCATGATCTTTCAGGTATTTTTCAACTTTCTTGATCAGTTCGTTTTCGTGTGGACGGTACGGGTCAAGCCAGAAGATTGCCGGCATGCCAGAGTTGCGTGCACGAGTAACTGCAAGTTTTACCCAGTCGCGGATCGGTGCGTCTTTCACCTGACACATACGCCAGATATCGCCTTCTTCCACGTTTTGTGACATCAACACTTCACCAGTTTCAAGATCAACGATGTTTGCAACACCGGCTTCAGAGATCTCGAAAGTCTTGTCATGTGAACCGTATTCTTCAGCTTTTTGTGCCATCAAACCAACGTTCGGTACAGTACCCATGGTTTTTGGATCAAAATTACCATTCCACTTACAGAAATTGATCATTTCCTGGTAAATACGCGCGAATGTAGATTCAGGCATAACTGCTTTACAGTCGTAAGGTTTGCCATCAGCGCCCCACATTTTACCGCCACCACGGATCATGGCAGGCATAGAAGCATCTACAATGACGTCGTTAGGAGAGTGGAAGTTAGTGATGCCTTTTGCTGAATCAACCATTGCCAGTGCTGGACGGTGTTCTTGACAAGCGTGCAGGTCACGGATGATTTCTTCACGTTGAGAAGTCGGAAGCGTCTCGATTTTCTCGTAAAGACCGGCCATACCGTTATTGACATTAATGCCAAGCTCATCAAAAAGCTTGCCATGTTTTTCGAATGCTTCTTTGTAGTAGATTCTTACACAGTGACCAAAGACGATTGGGTGAGACACCTTCATCATGGTTGCTTTAACGTGTAAAGAGAACAGAATGCCTGCTTCACGACAGTCTTCAAGTTCTTTCTCGTAGAAGTCGCAAAGTGCTTTCTTGCTCATGAACATTGAGTCGATGATTTCGCCGTCTTGAAGCGCAACTTTTGACTTAAGAACAATGGTTTCACCAGACTTGGTGATCAATTCCATTTTCACATCACGTGCGCGGTCTAAAGTCATTGACTTTTCGCCGTGGTAGAAGTCACCTTCGTCCATGTGTGAAACGTGAGTTTGAGACCACTGTTTCCACTCGCTCATAGAGTGCGGGTGTTTTTTCACGTAGTTTTTAACGGCAGCAGGCGCACGACGGTCTGAGTTACCTTCACGTAGAACAGGGTTTACTGCTGAACCAAGACATTTGCTATAACGTGCCTTGATTGCTTTTTCTTCTTCAGTGGTCGGGTTTTCAGGATAGTCAGGGATTGCATAGCCTTTAGACTGAAGTTCCTTGATACACGCTGTTAGCTGGCCAACAGAAGCACTGATATTTGGGAGTTTGATAATGTTCGTGTCTGGATCTTGTGTAAGACGACCTAGCTCAGCTAGAGTGTCAGGCACCTTTTGCTCTTCGCTTAGGTAATCTGTAAATTCGGAGAGCACGCGCACAGCTACAGAGATGTCACTTTTGACGATCTCAACGCCAGCTGGCTTAGTAAAGGTCTCAATGATCGGCAGCAGAGAATAAGTCGCCAGTAATGGCGCCTCGTCGGTCAGTGTGTAAATGATAGTTGACTTTCCACCAGCCATATATAGCCCCTTGCGTTGGATTGAGTTTCTGAGGACCGAACTTTTGGCCCAGCCTCTTTGAACCGATTTGCTTAAATAAAAACATTGAGAGTATCGTCTTTCAGCGCATTTCAGTCAACGAAATATGCCTTTAGATTGAAATTTGGGCGAAAATTTGTACAGATTTGTGCGGTTTAGCCGTGTTTGTATTTTGTACAAAAAAATAATCCTCTATCGCTGTAAATCCTGATGAAAATGATCGGAAATGATTCGCTAGCCAATTGTATTCACTGAGAATGGTTTTTTGATCCTGACACAGGCTTAAACTGATCCTCGATATGGAGATGGATACCGAGTGACTGGATGCTGTTTTGCGCAAATTCAGTCAGGCTGATGATGCAAATTTGTCCTTGGCAGATGGCTACATCATCATGGAATAGCTTTGCGCTATACTGGCAAGCATCAATGAAATGATCTTAAAGATTGACGCTAACAAGGAAATGTAATGCCCAGCTTGTTTATTGTGATGCTCGGTGGTCGTCATGCCCGTGCCAATACAGAAGTTCATGATGTAGTTTTGGCAATAGGAGAGAGTCTGGAAGACACCTATCCGCAATTAAAAAATGCCTGGTTTGCGGAACAGAAAGGTCTGCATATTGATGCCTGGGCGCAAATCAACGGGCTAGAGTTCGAGGGCAAGTCCTATACGCTGCAATTTACTGATGCACAGCCACAGCAATCCGATGAAAAACTTTGGCTGATTAATCTGGGTGGTTATGATCCACGTGAGTTTGGCGAGTTGCATCGTTATGTGTTGGTGGTTGCACAGAATGCCATGATTGCTAAACAGCGCGGTAAAGCTTACTTCGCCCGGCACTGGCAAAAACAGCATACCGACCGTGTTCTGGATGTAGATGACTGTATTGCCATCGATCAGGTTTATGGCCGCTACGTACAATTGCTAGAGGGCAGTTTTAGTGGCAATCGCTGGGAAAATACTTATCTCACGATTTAACGCTGTTTGTGATTGAATTAAATCTGCGGTTGGCTGAATGATTCGATAAGTGGCTTAAAAAATCTCTTTATCAAAATTTAATAATTGGCATAATACTGCCAAGGAAAAACAGTTTTGACTGAGATGGAATGTCTTAAATGGATTTAATTCAGGCAAATGGACAACCGCGCTATGGACGTTTCAAGGAGCTTCCAAAAAGTATTGACTATCAGGCATATCAATACAAGAATCCTTATGGTCGTGTGCTGTCAGGCTGGCGTAAGCATCTAAAATATAAAAAATTCAAATTCTGTAGTATTCAGCACGAGCATTATACGATTGGATTGGCAATTGCCGATATCGCATGGGCAGGGCATGGTTTTGTCTATGTCTATAACCATATGAGCAATGAAGTGCTGGAATGGAATGCGATTAATTTCCTGTCACGCAACACTGTGCTGGACGAGCAGCCACTGTTTAATCATAGTTATTTCCATAAATCACCTTTTCAGATCGATATCCAGCATGCCAACGGCGTGCGTTATATCAACGTCAGCAAATATGGCGAGATTAAACTCAGTGCCCGGATTTTTTGTGCCGGAACTGATCCAATGAGTATGTGCAGTCCGACCGGTATTAATGGCTGGACCTATACCCAGAAACTGACCACTTTGGGCTGTGAAGGCTTTTTCATTAACAAGCAGGGGCAAACCATCCAGTTTAATGAACGCAGCTTTGCCTCATTAGATGATACGTGTGGCTTTTTACGCCCGGAAACCGCCTGGTTCTGGCTGTCCTGTAATTTCTGGGATGTGAACCATAACCGGATTGGGCTTAATCTGGCTTCGGGCGTGAATGAAAGTTTTGGCAACGAGAACTGTCTGTGGGTCAATGGAAAAATTTATCCACTGGCCGATGTGCTGTTCCAGCAGGAATCGGAAAACCAATGGACGATTCAGTCGCTGGATGAAAGATTGAATCTGATGGTCAGCACAGGCTGGCGCCGTTATGAAAATCTCAACCTGCGTCTGGTCGGGAGCCAGTTTAGTCAGTGGCAAGCCAAGGTTTCCGGAACGATTCAGCAAGATGATCAGGAAATTATTTTACTAAATGAATATGCCTTGCTTGAACAGCATTATGCCAAGTGGTAAATGTACAGGCATAAGACCTAAAAAAAGCCTTCAATTTTGAAGGCTTTTTGACTTGAGCTTAATCTTTGGCGGCCTGCCAGAAGGCTTCACCGGCCTGAATTGGATCATTGGTTTCGGCTAAAGTCTTCACCCAGACATCATATTGCGCAATCACAGGATGCTGACTGGGATGAAAATCTTTTTTAAACCAGTCCCGATATTGTGGGCCCATACGGGTCAAGGTGCCGTTGCGGCCAAACAACCAGGGCAATCCTTTTAAGTTCATTTGCAAACGCTCTAAGACACTGAAGCCATCATGTTTCAGCATGACATTGGCGCGATAGGCGGTATAACTAAACATCAAAAATGTCGTGCTGAGCAGAGTCATTTTGCGCATCCATTCAGGTGTTTTTGCGACATCTTTCATCACGTCAAAAGCCACATCACGATGTTCCATTTCTTCAATCGCATGCCAGGCAAACATGGCACGTACATAAGGATGACCGTCTTTTAAGGTGGATTTCTGACCGTAAAAAGTTTCAGCCATCAGCGCGGTCAAGTGTTCTGCCGCTGCCGTCGTTGCAATATTGAACTGTGCTGAACGATGTTTGAGGTCATAAGCGAACATATTATTCAGACGCTCAATAAAATCATCGACAGGCATGCCTTGTTCACGCATCAGCTGGTTCATTTTTTCATGGGCAATGCCATGCTGTGCTTCCTGACGAATAAAATTTGCCACACGTTGTTGCAGTTCCAGGTCTGTGATCTGATCGCGGAACAGGCGCACACTTTGAATAAAATAACGCTCGCCATCTGGAAAGGTCAGGCTCAAGGCATCGAACATGCGGGTCAGAAAGGGATCGCCGCCAAACCAGTAGCGCGGAATTTCATCCAGTTTAAAATCAAGCTGGGTCCGGACCACGGGCTTTATTGAAGATTTTAATACTGCATTCATCTTAGAAGTTCTTTTTTGTGACGATGCTGACAGTATGTCGGGGAATGCCGTAATTGTTTTGACAGTGCTTGCCAATTTTTATACATTTTATGCCAAATGAAAATAAAACTGCTTAGACTAAAGCAGGCAGCGGGAAGCGCGCATGCAAGAAATTAAAATATCCAATGGTTATATTCAGCTTTGGGCGACTTATCTGCGCAGTCTGCAAATTGAGCCTTTGGAAGCTGACTTTCTGCAAGATGTACATGAAGCGCTTGTCCCCCTGATTGATCAGCCTTTTGCCACGCAAGTGCCGCTGGAATTATTAAATCAGCTTCTGTTAAGAACCCGGCAATATTTAAACTGTCCACAACTAATTTTCGAGATCGTGCAGGTTATTCGTCCAGAACATTTTGGCGTGCTCGGCTATATGGCTTCGCGAAGCAGCAGCGTTGCGGAAATGATCCGCCATATTATGCGTTTTCAACGACTGGTGATTGATGGCAGTGAGTTTGTACCTTTGCAGTTGAAGCAGCGTGAACACAGTATTGAATTATTTTGGGCCTATCTGGACGAAAAATATAATCTGCTCAATGAACTGACCATGGCCGCGATGGTACAGTTGGGACGTGTCATTTTACAGGATCATCAACTGTTAGTCCGTTGTGTACGCTTTGCCCATGCGCCCGACAGGGGGCAAATGCATTATCAAAAGTTTTTTGCCAGTGAGGTGAGATTTTCCCAAGCCTACTATGGCATAGAACTGGATCTACAAGGACTGGCACATGGGTCTGAGCAGGCTGATCCAATGCTGTTGCAGCTACTGGTTCATCAGGCAGAACAGGCGATTGCAGCCAAGCCGCCCCTTGAAAATCATTTGGAACAGGCGCAGCAAATGATTGCCGAACAGCTGCGGACCCAGCATCAGGCCATTAAAGTTGAACAGCTTGCCCTGCAGTTGTTGATGTCGACACGTAGTTTGCAGCGCTTATTCAGTACACAGGGCACTTCATTTAAAAAACTGCTGGAACAGCAGCGGATTAAACGTTGCGAGCTGTTGTTGCAGCAGGGATTAGGTCTGACCGAGATTGCCGAGCAGCTGGATTATTCTGATCAGTCGGCTTTGGCACGGGCCTATAAGGCAGCCACCGGACAGACCTTGTTAGAGCGAAAAAGGCAGTTACACAAAGCACGAAGCTGAAAAAAGCGACCGGTATCGGTCGCTTTTTTATTTTCGCAGGATGATGGATTAAGTGCTTGCTTTCACCTGAGGGAATCTAAACGCGATCGCAGCAATCGCAAAAATGGCCAGAATCCAGCAATAGTACACACCACCAATCAGTTCAACCGGCGAGATTTTTGCAATGGAACAGGCCAGTAGTAACTGTGCGCCATAAGGAATTAAACCCTGTACCACGCAAGAGAAAATATCCATCAGTGCCGCAGAACGCTTGGGATCCACCCCGTATTCTTTGGCGACTTCACGCGCCATATCACCAGACAGAATAATCGCCACGGTATTATTGGCCACAAAGATATTCGAAAACACCACCAGAAAACTAATCCCGATTTCGCCGGCACGTTGCTTCCCAACTTTAAATAGACGGGTCAAGCTATAAATGCGCTCGATCAGCCAGCGTAAACCGCCTTCTCGTTGCATGATCGCCGACAGGCCACCCAGGAACATCGACAATAACGCCACTTCAAACATGCCGACAAAGCCATCATAAATTGAAGTATTCAGTTTGAGCAGATCGAATTCAGCTGTGGCAAATAGGCCAAACAAGCCGGAAAGTAGTACGCCAATGGTCAGTACAGCCAGAACGTGTAAACGGCTAAAGGCCAAAATAAATACGGCGATATAAGGTAAGACCAGAAGCCAGTTAAAATCCTTGTATTCCAATGTGTTGCTACTGCCGGTACTTAACACGTAAATTAAAATAGTGACGATTGAGGCTGGAACTGCAATCCAGACATTGACTCTGAACTTGTCACGCAGTTGTACGCGTTGGCTGGTGGTCGCCGCAATGGTGGTGTCTGAAATCATGGACAGGTTATCACCAAACATGG
Organism: Acinetobacter sp. YH16052; assembly: GCF_013417155.1. GTDB lineage: Bacteria > Pseudomonadota > Gammaproteobacteria > Pseudomonadales > Moraxellaceae > Acinetobacter. Next base: position 53,674 of record NZ_VPEO01000018.1, read on the forward strand.
CACCACCGACGACCGCACCAATCGCATAAATCACGTCAATATCGGTCACCTGGGTGAAACCAAAAGCGATCGGCGCACAGGCTGCAATGGTGCCCATGGAGGTACCCATCGCCGTGGCAATAAAGGCCGAGATCACAAATAACATCGGCAGAATAAATGTAGGTGGAATCACTGACAAGCCCATCTGCACGGTGGCGTCGACGCTGCCAATGGCGCTACTGACGCTGGCAAAAGCACCTGCCAGCATAAACACCATAAACATCAGAATTAAGTTCGGATGACTGGCACCTCTGAGGAATTCCTCAATGCCCTGGTTGAGTTTGCCGCGATACACTAATGCAGCCAAGATAATCGCAGGCAGGGCAGCCACAGGCGCTTTCACCTGATAGAACGCGAACTCGGTTCCGATCAGGGAATGATAGATCCCGCTACCCAAAAATATGGTTAAAAATACAATAAGCGGCAGCAGTGCAATGGCGCGTGCCTGCACTGTAGCCTCAGAATCAGTCTGCATAGGAGATAAAAAAGTAAGAGAATAGGACTAGTATAAAGCAGGTTTTGCTATTTCAGAAAACTTTAAATGAATGCGCTAACATCTGCATTTTTATTAATTTTTATATGATAAAAATAAGTTTATCTAAATATTCAGGATTTTAGGTAATAGCAAAATTAGGCATCTTTGATCATTGTGAAAAAAATCAAAATAATCGTAAATAGACCCTTCCGAATTGTTTTGAAATCTTCGCACAGGAAATGAAGTACTCGAGGTCGGTATCGCAGACTGTTCATTGGACAAAAAATAGCGTTACAATGCGATGTCTTGTATTTCTACATAGTCAATGCCTCAAGTTTGAAACACGTTAAGGAAAATACCACCCTATGTCACGTTTAGCCACACGATTTGGACAACTTAAATCTCAACAGCGTAAAGCTTTAGTTTCTTATGTCATGGCGGGTGATCCGCATCCAGAAGTCACAGTGCCTTTGCTGCATGAGATGGTGGAGGCGGGTGTCGACGTGATTGAGCTGGGACTTCCTTTCTCGGATCCGATGGCCGATGGGCCGGTGATTGCGCTAGCTGCTGAACGTGCTCTGGCAGGTGGAACCAATACCCTGGATGCACTGCACATGGTGAAAGAGTTTCGCTTGAAAGACCGCGAAACACCAGTGGTGCTGATGGGTTATCTGAATCCGGTTGAAGTAATTGGCTATGAAAAGTTTGTGGCTTATGCCTATGAATGTGGAGTAGACGGTGTGTTGCTGGTGGACTTGCCACCAGAAGAAGCACAAAGTCTGGGTGAAGTACTGGAAAAATATGACATGGATCAGATTTTCCTGCTGGCACCAACTTCAACCGATGCACGTATTCAACATGTAGCAAAACAGGCCAGCGGCTTTATTTACTATGTGTCACTGAAAGGCGTGACCGGTGCAGCAACTTTAGATGTTTCTGAAGCCGCTACACGCATTCAAAAGATTAAAGCTGTGACTGATGTTCCTGTAGGCGTAGGTTTCGGTATCAGTGATGCTGCATCTGCGAAAGCGATGGGTGTTGCTGCCGATGCAGTTATTGTGGGTAGTGCGTTTGTAAAGCAATTTGCAACGCTCGCACCAGAACAAGCCGTTATTGCGACGGTGAATAAAGTCAAGGAGCTTCGAGCAGCGCTCGATGAGTTAGTATGAGTCAACAAGTGAAATCAGGCAAAATTCTGAGCCCATCGACCCCATGGACGGAGCGTACTGTTCCGGGCATTCAGGTACCCGATGAGCAAACGGCATATAAAGCGACATTTACCGAGCCTACGATTGAGTGTCCTGAATGTCATGCATTGGTGACCCGTACTGCCATGTCATTTAATGCCTATGTCTGTCCGCAATGTGATGAACATTTGCGTATGAAAGCCCGTGAACGTCTGAACTGGTTCTTTGATCAGGTACAAACAGAATTGGGTCAGGAATTTATAGCCAAAGATCCCCTGAAATTTGTCGATAGTAAAGCCTATCCAGACCGTATGGCTGAAGCGCAAAAGAAAACCGGTGAAACTGAAGCACTGGTGGTAATTCAGGGTTTGCTGAAAGGCGTACCGATGATTGCCTGTGCGTTTGAGTTCGACTTCATGGGCGGTTCTATGGGCACAGTGGTCGGTGACCGCTTTGTTCAGGCTGCAGAACATGCGATTGAAGCTCGTCAACCTTTGATCTGTTTTGCTGCTTCGGGTGGTGCTCGTATGCAGGAAGGCATGTTGTCCCTGATGCAAATGGCGCGTACTTCGGCTGCGATCCAGCGTTTAAAAGAAGCAGGTCTGCCTTATGTAGTGGTATTGACTCATCCAGTGTACGGCGGTGTGACCGCATCATTGGCAATGCTGGGTGATGTACATATTGCTGAACCGAAAGCGATGATTGGCTTTGCCGGTAAACGTGTGATCGAACAGACTGTACGTGAAAAACTGGAAGAACCGTTCCAGCGCGCGGAATATTTGCTTGATCATGGGGTAATCGATCAGATTGTTCACCGTCATGCATTACGTGATACAGTTTATCGTATCGTTACGAAGTTGATGAATTTGCATTGAACACAGCACCCTTAGCAACAGATTCTTTAAATACATGGCTCGATTATTGGAGCCATGTTCACGTTACGGGTATTGATTTAGGTCTGGAACGGGTTATTCCTGTGGCTGAAAAGCTGGGCGTGACATCTCCAGAGGCCAAAGTGCTGACGGTGGCAGGAACCAATGGTAAGGGTTCGACCACCACCACGCTGGCCGCGATCCTGAATGCGCAAGGCTTCAAGGTCGGGCTATATCAATCCCCCCACGTGTACCGTTTCAATGAGCGTGTTAAATTGCGCGGCATTGAAGTGGAAGATCAGTTGCTGATTGATGCTTTTGTTCAGGTCGATCAGGCTCGTCGCGAATGCGGTTTGAGCCTGTCTTTCTTTGAAGCCACGACACTGGCTGCTTTTGTGATTTTTAAAGATCAATGTTGTGATGTCTGGGTGCTGGAAGTTGGCTTAGGCGGCCGTCTGGATGTGGTCAATGTGGTCAATCCGGATGTGGCGGTGATTACCAATATTGGTCTGGATCATACTGACTGGCTTGGTGACACCATCGAGAAAATTGCTTTTGAAAAGGCCGGAATTATTCGCCCGGATATTCCAGTCGTGTTTGGTGGACAGCAACAGATTCCGCAAGCCATTCTAAATAAAGCTCAAGAATGTAATGCATCTTTGTATGCAATCAACCGTGATTATTTCTATAAAGCCTTTGAAGATGGCCAAAGCTGGGCTTTTGCTTCATCGGGTACGACCTTAAAACTCCCAACAGGTTCGCTGGCACTGGATAATATTTCTACCGCCGTGGCCGCCATTCTGCTGAGCGGATTAAACGTCAGCCAGCAGGCAATTGCACAAGGCATTCAAACGGCAAAATTGCCGGGACGGTTTGAAATCCGTCAAATCCAGAATAAAACCGTGATTTTTGATGCAGGACATAACCCGCATGGGGTGGAATTTCTGCTGAAACAATTACGAGATTATTTAAATTACAATAAAAAATATAATGAAGTCATTTGTGTATTTTCAATGCTGGCAGATAAAGATATAAATTCTGTCGTCAAGTTATTGAAAGACACGGTTCAATTGTGGAAAATTGCACCATTATTCGTCCCACGTGCGGCAGAGGTCACAGTTTTGGCTGATGCTTTAAGCGGTGAGGCGGTAGAACAATTTGACAATGTAAAATTAGCTTTTAAATCAGCACTGGATCAAACAGATAATAATCAGCTGATTTTGGTATGTGGATCATTTCATACCTTAGAAGCGGTATGGGAGTATTTGGAAGAATGTCAATGAATAACAAACAGCGCTGGATGGGCGGTGTTGTTTTACTCGGTGGTGGTGTTTTATTGGCAGCATTACTCCTGAAAGGCCAAGATGAAATCAATCAGGACCGTCAGCAAAATCCGGCACAGGCTGCGGAAGTTGAAAATAAAGAGGCAGGCAATCATTCGCTCGGTTCTTTGACGGTCGATGTAGAAACAGAAAAGCGTTTACTTGAACAGCAACGCCGTGATCGCGAAAAAGCGGTTGCAGAACAGGAGGCGCGTGCAGCCGAATTTTTAGCGATGCAACAGCAGGCTGAAGCAGATGCTGCACGTAAAGCGGCTGAAGAATATGCTGCCCTGAATGCACACCGCCTAGGACAGCAAAGTTCCGATAATATTCCACCAGAACTGGTGGAAGATGAACAGGCCAAGCAGAAACGTCTGGCTGAAGAAAAAGCGGTGCAAGAAAAAAAGTTAGCCCAGCAGCAGCTGGACCAACAAAAAGCCAATAGTTCTACTGATGCAGCCAAGAAAGAAGCAGAGCGTAAAGCTGCTGAAAGTAAAGCCGCTGAAGAAAAACGCAAGTTAGAACAACAGCAAAAAGCCGAAGCAGAACGTAAGGCGGCTGAAGCAAAACGTAAAACCGAGGAAGAGCGTAAAGCGGCTGAAAAGAAAGAAGCTGAACGTAAAGCAGCCGAAGAAAAACGTAAGGCCGACGAAAAGCGTAAAGCTGAAGAAGCTAAGAAAAAGGCTGCAGCCGAAGAAGCCAAGAAGAAAGCAGAAGCTGAGCAGGCGCGTAAGTTACTGGAAGGTGAAGAGGACAAGCAATGGATGGTACAGGTGGCACTGGCAGCGAATGAAGCCAATGCGGATGCTGTAGCAGCCAAACTGCGTGCCAAAGGTTATAAGGTCACCAAAAGCTCAACTTCTAAAGGTGTACGCATCATGGTGGGGCCGTCCAAAGACCGTGAGACTGCAGATGCACTTCGTAAGAAAATTGCGTCTGATGCCAGCCTGAATATGAAATCAGCTTGGGTGAATGACTGGGTGCCGCTGGATAAGCGTTAATTCTCTGTATTAATCAAAGTTTCTGTAGATGGATTCTTGAGTTGCTCGCGAATCCATTTTACATTTTCAGGCTTGAATAACTTTTCGATATTGCGCCAAATGGCATGAAAACCATATCCGCCATGTTTCATTTCCTGTAGTGCCTGCTCAATCGGCCAATGTTCAAAAATAATCCGGTACATGGCGACACTTGCACCAGTTCGGTCTGAACCGTGATAACAATGCAGGAGCACCTTCTGGTGATTTTGTTGTGCTTGCTGAATCAGTAGCATAATTTTCAATAAATCTTCCCGATCAATTGCCCAGGTATGTATGGGTACATGATGTAGCTGAAAGTTTTCATTGCTCAAAACAAAGCTGTCTTGATCCCGTGAACGTAAATTAATAACTACATCGATTTGATGCTTTTTTAATAAAGGAATGAGTTCAGTTGAAGGCTGCTCACTACGATAGACAAAATTGCTGATTTGATGAAAATTATGATTCTGATGAATGGGCTGTCCCCAATGCTGAGGACGTTGAGGTTCAGGCAGGGCAGGCGTAGTCATGCAACCTGTGGTTAGGAGGTAGCCACTCATGAGGATTGGAAATATGCAGATTTTCATACAGAGCATAGATGTTGTTTTTGTTATTTCAAGTTTAAAGTGGATATGAGATTTTGAATATAAAAAAGCCTATCCGAAGACAGGCTGTATAGAGAAATCGAACCCGTAGCACGTCAATGTAGTATTCGATAAAGCATTAAATCTGGAAAATAGAGTTTCTCTTATTCTTTACTTTGCTCAGGATGTGGCGTTAAGCGAAGGTAAGGCGTGACAGCGGTATAACCTTTTGGAAAACGTTGCTTGATTTCTTCATCTTTCAGTGAAGGGACAATCACCACATCATCACCGTGCTGCCAGTTCGCAGGCGTGGCCACTTTATGTTTATCGGTGAGTTGAAGTGAATCCACCACACGCAAGATTTCATGGAAATTACGACCGGTCGATGCAGGATAAGTAATAATCAAACGGACTTTTTTGTTGGGATCAATGATCACTAAAGAACGAACTGTTAGCGTTTCGCTGGCATTCGGATGAATAAAGTCATACAGCTCAGAAACTTTGCGATCCTGATCGGCAATGATCGGGAAATTCACCGTAGTGTTCTGAGTTTCATTGATGTCTTTAATCCAGCCATGATGTGACTCCACATTATCGACCGACAAGGCAATCGCTTTAACACCACGTTTTGCAAACTCATCTTTAAGTTTTGCGGTATAGCCAAGTTCAGTCGTACATACCGGTGTATAGTCGGCAGGGTGTGAAAATAAAATGCCCCAGCTATCGCCCAGAAAGTCATAAAAATTAATTAGGCCTTCACTGGATTGCTGTTCAAAATTCGGTGCGGTATCGCCTAAACGTAAACTCATCTTTTTAGCCTCAATTGGTCTTTTAGTGTCGAGATAGGATTTAATATGAACCAATTTTTTTATGATTAAAAATAGTGTTTTTTGCTTTCTTTATGAGTAAATTGCATAAATGGGATATCCATCTATCCAGAAGCGCAAAAATCAGTCACTTAATTGACTATGTTGCACAGGGAAAATTTGCTACATTACTTTGCCTTAGATCTTAGGGCTAGAACTAAGGATCAGATTTTTTTAGCGGTTTTACAGCAAAACCCTTGTAGTTCAAATTTCTAGCACCATAATAACGACTAAGAACATATTCATTTGACAAGCAAGATTTAGAGAGTCTATTCATGTTGGCAAGTCTGATCGGAGGAATCTTCGGTACCAAAAATGAGCGCGAACTCAAACGCATGCGTAAAATCGTAGACAAGATTAATGTGCTCGAGCCGACGATATCTACCCTTAGCGATGCAGACTTATCTGCAAAAACTGAAGAATTCAAACAACGATATAATAAGGGTGAAACCCTCGATAAACTATTGCCTGAAGCATTTGCAGTCTGTCGTGAAGCCGCCAAGCGGGTGATGGGCATGCGTCATTATGACGTGCAGCTGATCGGTGGTATTACCTTGCACGAAGGTAAAATCGCAGAAATGCGTACCGGTGAAGGTAAAACCCTGATGGGTACTTTGGCCTGTTATCTGAATGCCATCAGTGGTCAGGGCGTGCATGTCATTACCGTGAACGATTACCTGGCGCAACGTGATGCCGAGTTAAACCGTCCATTATTCGAATTTTTGGGTCTAAGCATCGGCATTATTTATTCCATGCAAAATCCGATGGAAAAAGCGGAAGCTTATCGTGCCGACATTACGTATGGTACCAATAACGAATTTGGCTTTGATTACCTACGTGACAATATGGTGTTCTCGCTGGCTGAGAAAAAGCAGCGTGGTTTGACCTATGCGATTATCGATGAGGTCGATTCGATCCTGATTGATGAAGCACGTACCCCGTTGATTATTTCCGGTCAAAGTGAAGATTCTTCACAGCTTTATGCAGCCATCAATAATATTCCACCAAAATTACAGGCACAGAAAGAAGAGAAAGTGCCGGATGGCGGTCACTTCTGGATTGATGAAAAACAGCGTTCAGTTGAAATTACTGAAGTGGGTTTTGAAACCATTGAAAGTGAATTGATTGAAATGGGCTTGCTGGCAGAAGGCGAGAGCTTGTATTCAGCGTCGAACCTGAACCTGTTGCATCATGTCACTGCAGCGATCCGTGCCCATTATCTCTATCAACGCAATGTGCAATACATCATCAACGATGGTGAAGTGATTATTGTCGATGAAAATACCGGTCGTACCATGCCGGGACGTCGCTGGTCTGAAGGTTTGCATCAAGCCGTAGAAGCCAAAGAGGGTCTGGAAATCCAGCCGGAAAACCAGACTCTGGCAACCACAACCTTCCAGAACTATTTCCGTCTGTATAAAAAATTATCCGGTATGACCGGTACTGCTGATACTGAAGCAGCGGAAATGAAAGAAATTTATGGTCTGGATGTGGTGCTGATTCCGACCCACCGTCCAATGATTCGTCAAGACCATAACGATTTAATTTATTTAAATCGTGAAGGGAAATATAACGCGATTATTCAAGAAATTCAGCGTGTGCATGAAGCTGGTGTCGCACCAATTTTGATTGGTACAGCCACCATTGAAGCTTCTGAGATTCTGTCGGATAAGCTAAAAGCGGCAGGGATCCAGCATGAAGTACTGAATGCCAAACAGCACGAACGTGAAGCCGATATTATTGCGCAGGCCGGTGCGCCGCGTGCAGTGACGATTGCCACCAACATGGCCGGTCGTGGTACCGACATTTTGTTGGGTGGTAACTGGAAGGCGTTGCTGGCTAAAATTGAAAACCCGACTCCTGAAGATGAAACGCGTCTGAAAGCAGAATGGGATGTTAATCACCAGGCTGTGCTGGATTCAGGCGGTTTGCATATTATCGGTTCCGAGCGTCATGAATCACGCCGTATCGATAACCAGCTGCGTGGTCGTGCCGGTCGTCAAGGTGACCCGGGTGTATCGCGTTTCTATCTGTCACTTGAAGATGACTTGATGCGTATTTTTGCCGGTGATCGCGTAGTCGGCATGATGCGTGCCATGGGCTTGCAGGAAGATGAAGCGATTGAGCACAAAATGGTGTCTCGCTCGATTGAAAATGCGCAGCGTAAAGTGGAAGCACGTAACTTCGATATTCGTAAGAACTTGCTGAAATACGATGACGTGAATAACGAACAGCGTAAGATCATTTATAGTCAGCGTGATGACATTCTGGCGGAAAATTCACTGCAGGATTATATTGAAGAAATGATCCGTGAAGTGATGCAGGGTGTGATCGCCAACTATATTCCACCTGAATCGATTCATGACCAGTGGGATATTGAAGGTCTGGAACTGGCGCTACGTGAAGATCTTTCGATGGATCTTCCTATCGGGCAATGGCTGGAACAGGACCGTCGTCTGGATGAAGAAGCTTTGGTGGTTCGTATTACCGATGAAGTGCTGAACCGCTACCGTTCGCGTCGTGAACAAATGGGTGGGGAATCTGCAGCATCGCTTGAACGTCACTTTATGCTGAATTCTCTGGACCGTCATTGGAAAGAGCATCTGGCGGCTATGGATTACTTGCGTCAGGGTATTCATTTACGTGGTTATGCGCAGAAGAATCCGGAGCAGGAATACAAAAAAGAAGCTTATAACCTGTTTGTGAACATGCTGGGTACGATCAAATCCGATGTCGTGACAGATCTGTCACGCATCCACGTACCGACCCCTGAAGAGCTGGCGGAAATGGAAGCACAGCAGCAGGCACAGGCTGAGGCAATGCGTTTGCAGTTATCTCATGAAGAGTTTGACGGCTTGCTGGCAGGCGACCATGAGGTGACGACCGAGCAAAATGCTCAGGCCAATCCGGTAGCACCAGTCTTTGAAGCACCGGCAAGTCGTAATGCGCCTTGTCCATGTGGTTCAGGTCTGAAATACAAACAGTGTCATGGCAAGATCTAAACGCTATTAAAAATCAGAGCCCCATGGCTCTGATTTTTTTATGTATGAAGATTTTTCAGAAATTGAATACTGTTTGCAGTCTTAGGAATTAAATGCTATTTAATGGCTCATTCAACACCTCAAAGTGGAATAACCTGAATGAAAAAAGTATTAAAAACGCTCATAATTGCCGCTTTGGCAACGCCTGCCTTAAGTTTTGCACAAACTGCAGCGACCACAACAATTGATAAAGTTCAGCAAGCGGTGGGTACGACTACTGCTCAAGTACAACGTACCGATGCACAAGTGACTGTGGCAAGCCCACGTACCGGCATCCGTTATACCTTTGCCAATCAGAATCGTCCGATTGTGTTGCAGACCGCTGCGATTGCAGCTGCTAATGCGGCAAATGCAGACCGTATTGTTGCTACTAATCCTGCACTTTCTAGTGCAAGTCAACAACAAGCGAAACAGGCTTTACTAAGCGAATCTGGACAACTTGCACAAAATTAAAAATATCTTAATTTTAAAAACGTAGAAACCAGTCTTGATGACTGGTTTTTTATTGTGAAAACCCATAACAAATCTCAGGCTGGCTCAGGCTTTGGCTCGATTTTTTGTTGCAGATCAACTAAGCTGTATTTTTCTAAAACTTCAATATTGGACTTTAAAATGGCAGTTGGTGACGTATCTATGCCACAGATGCATGTGGTGAAAGGGGTTAAAATTGGTTCGGCTGAAGCCTATGTGCGCTATCAGAACCGACGTGACCTGGTGATATTTGAACTGGCTGCAGGCTCCAATGTTGCTGGAGTGTTTACCCAGAATGCCTTTTGTGCAGCACCTGTGCATGTATCTAAAGCCCATTTGCAAGCGGGAAATCCACGTTACCTGGTAATCAATACCGGCAATGCCAATGCAGGAACAGGTCCTACAGGCATGGCAAATGCAGAAGCCACCTGTGCCAAGTTAGCTGAACTTGCAGGCGTACAGGCTGCTGAAGTGTTGCCATTCTCGACTGGTGTGATTGGTGAGCAGCTTCCAATGGAGCGTTTGCTTACAGGTTTACAGCCTGCGCTGGATTCATTGCGTGATGATGCCTGGGGCGATGCAGCGACTGGAATCATGACCACAGATACCACTCCGAAAGGTGCGTCAGAACAGTTCGAGCTGGATGGTGTGACTTATACCATGACCGGTATTTCCAAAGGTGCAGGCATGATTCGCCCGAATATGGCGACCATGCTGGGCTATGTTGCGACGGATGCACCGATCAGCCGTGAACTGGTTCAACAGTTATTAACTGAAACAGTCAATGTATCGTTTAACCGTATTACAATTGATGGCGATACCTCAACTAATGACTCGTGTATTTTTATTGCCACAGGTCAGGCCGGTGGTGCTGAAATCACTTCGACTGAAGATCCACGTTATGCAGTGGTGCTAGACGTATTGACACGTACCATGAAGCGCCTTGCGCAACTGATTGTACGTGATGGTGAAGGTGCGACTAAATTCATTACCGTGACTGTAGAAGGTGGTGGCAATACTCAAGAGTGCTGCGATATTGCCTATAGCATTGCGCATTCACCGCTGGTCAAAACCGCAATCTTTGCTTCTGACCCAAACTGGGGCCGTATTCTGGCAGCGATTGGTTATGCCGGTGTGCCAAATTTAGACGTTGCAAAAATTCAGGTTTGGTTAGATGATGTACAAATCTGCAAAGATGGTGGTGCGGCAGCAGACTATACTGAAGCAGCCGGTGCACGTGTGATGGCCCAGGCTGAAATGACGATTCGTGTTGATCTTGGACGAGGTCAGGCAAAAGATACGGTTTATACCTGTGACCTGTCGTATGACTACGTAAAAATCAATGCAGATTATCGCTCATAATTCAGATTGTTTATAAAGCCTCCGTTGTGGGGCTTTTTTTATACTTAATGATTTTTAATGACTGGTCAAAAATAGCATTTCGCCAGAGATGACCGGGATGTAGGGTAAAAGGTTCATTGAATAGTGAACCATGAGGGTAGAGTAAGAGTTGTTATGAATGATGCGACCAAATTAATAGCCAATGAAGCTAAATCGATTGTGCAGGCGCATTTAGATCGTTTAGGTGTTCCACAAGAACATCAAATGAGCCAGCAGGAAAAATTGGACAAATTTGCACAGATCAAGGCAGAGCTGGAAAAACAGAATGCTGTTTTGGTGGCGCATTATTATTGTGATCCTGAAGTGCAAGAACTGGCTGAACTGACGGGGGGCTGTGTTTCCGATTCACTGGAAATGGCGCGTTTTGGTCGCGATCATCCAGCTTCAACGCTTGTGGTAGCTGGTGTGAAATTTATGGGCGAAACCTCTAAAATTCTTTCACCCAATAAAACCGTGCTGATGCCAACTTTGGAAGCGACCTGTTCACTGGACTTAGGTTGTCCTGTCGATGAGTTTACCGCTTTTTGCGATGCGCACCCGGATCATACCGTGGTGGTTTATGCCAACACGTCAGCGGCCGTGAAAGCCCGAGCCGATTGGGTCGTCACTTCAAGTTGTGCAGTGGAAATTATCGAACATCTGGACAGTCTGGGCGAAAAAATCATCTGGGCACCCGATCAGCATCTGGGTCGTTATATCCAGAAAAAAACCGGTGCAGAGATGTTGCTCTGGGATGGCGCCTGTATCGTGCATGAAGAATTCCGTTCACGCGGTATTGCCAATATGAAAGCGCTCTATCCAGATGCGGCAGTTCTGGTACATCCCGAATCACCGATGTCTGTGGTCGAGATTGCCGATGCGGTGGGTAGTACCTCACAATTAATTAAAGCAGCACAAACTTTGCCAAATCAGCGTTTAATCGTAGCTACTGATCGCGGTATTTTTTATAAAATGCAGCAGGCAGTGCCGGATAAAATTCTGATTGAAGCACCAACCGCAGGAGAGGGGGCAACTTGTCGTTCTTGTGCGCATTGTCCTTGGATGGCCATGAACGAGCTGGATGGTATCTTGCATGTGTTACAGCATAAAGATCAGGAAGTGCATGTCGATCCGGTACTTGCTGAACGAGCTAAACTGCCTCTAGATCGCATGCTGAACTTTAGTGCCGGACTAAAACGTTAAAATTTGTATAAAAAATGTCTGAAGCGATTGATAAATAAACGCTTGAAGCGTTTTTTCGGTTTTTTTTAAATATAGGTGTTGACGTCTCCGGGCGTCGCGCCTAGAATGCACACCGTACCGAACGATGTTCGATACGAAAGCTGAGATGAATCGGAGCATAGCACAGCCTGGTAGTGCACCTGGTTTGGGACCAGGGGGTCGTAGGTTCGAATCCTACTGCTCCGACCAATTCTTCAAGGCAAATGATGTTTGCATCAGTAACGCGCTTGTAGCTCAGTTGGATAGAGCATCCGCCTTCTAAGCGGATGGTCACAGGTTCGAATCCTGTCAGGCGCGCCATTTGGTCGCTTGATGTTAAGAATCAAAATGATGGTGGATGTAGCTCAGTTGGTAGAGCCCTGGATTGTGATTCCAGTTGTCGCGGGTTCGAATCCCGTCATTCACCCCAACTTTTAAAGTTGAAATCGGAGCATAGCACAGCCTGGTAGTGCACCTGGTTTGGGACCAGGGGGTCGTAGGTTCGAATCCTACTGCTCCGACCATCTCCTTCAAGATGGTCGAGATAAAAGATACCGCGTTAAGCGGTTTTTTTATGCCTGAAATTCAATGTGAATAAAAAATATACAATTGTTATCGGTGGCTATCATGATGAATGCTCGAATCCCTATTAAATTATTTTTCATCTAATAAAACTGTGCATTGAAGATTGCTTTCTTCTCGCATTGCTTCACTCTTAATTTTAATCATTCAACAATTTAACCAGAGTTTATCTATAGAGTGATTATCTTGTTGAATGGAATTTTAATGGATGGATGAGGATTATATTTTTAAAATGGGTAAGGGATTCCATAGTCAATCTATTTTATTAACTCATCTGTTGTGTTTGATCTGAAATAAAGACAATAAAAAATTTTTAGATAGATATAGCAATTAAATTAACTAGAAATACCCATTGATAAGTAAATAAACTAGGGTGTGTTGACACTTTTAGCTTAAAAAAATAGCGAAGTAGTAAAATCAAATCGCCAAACCCAATTTTACTATTCGCTATGCCTCGTACCATGCTGACAGATCAACACTGGCAAAAGTTGAAAGT
>NZ_VPEO01000191.1:0-1130 GCF_013417155.1 Acinetobacter sp. YH16052
TGCATGGTTAGATCATATTTACAATGATTTGGGCTATGTCGATACCTTCCGTGAAGTGCGCCATGAAGCGGAGCTGTATTCTTGGTGGTCAAATCGCGGGCAAGCCCGTGCCAAGAACGTTGGTTGGCGGATTGATTATCATGCTTGTTCACCCGACTGGAAAGCACGCACTGTCAATGCTTGGGTGTATAAAGACGAATGGTTTAGTGACCATGCTCCCGTGATTATTGATTATAAGATTTAGGGTCTATTGACATTTCATAAATGGTTTGCGCTGTAGGCTAAAACTGAGCAGATCAGGCATGAAACGCAGGGAATAGTGGGTCTATTGCCAAGTTTCATAACGCAATCTGAGAAAGTTTTAGCCACAGCCTGAGCAAAAACAAGCACTGCTTTGTTTGCAGCGCAAGGCGCAGCGAAGGACAAGCATATTTTTTGCTGCTATTGCGTTATGTGCCAGTCATTTAGAATGACTAAATTTCCTGTCCCATGCCTTATATCAGCTAAAAATCTTGCGAGATATATCTCTCACGTCGCAAACATAGACGAAGTGTCAACAGACCCTATAAATTGACGTTTGCGCCACACAGTCGAACTTTAGAGTCATAAACAGTTTATAAAAATCGGTTAAAGTATTCATGCAACAAGTTGCAAAGCTCATTATATAAGGACTCATCATGACAACTCGCTATGCAAATATTCTAAAACCATTACATTTAGGATTTACCACCATTAAAAACCGTGTCGTGATGGGTTCAATGCACACGGGTTTGGAAGATCGTTTTTATAATTATCCAAAACTGGCTGCTTATTTTGGCGAACGTGCCAAAGGTGGCGTGGGTTTAATTATTACAGGTGGTATTTCACCTAACCGTCAAGGCTGGTTATTGCCTGCGGGCGGTACTATGAATACATTGGGCGATGTTGCACCACATCGATTAGTGACACATGCCGTACATAAGCATGGTGCGAAAATTTTAATGCAAATTCTGCATTCAGGACGCTCTGGCTCTCAACCATTTGTGGTGTCTGCAAGTCCGATTAAATCTCCAATTTCACCATTTAAACCACGTAAAATGAGTGAAAGACAAATTTTAAATACCATTGAAGATTATGCGAAAACAGCTAGT
>NZ_VPEO01000192.1:0-1114 GCF_013417155.1 Acinetobacter sp. YH16052
GAACATACAGATATAACAGTCAAAGTAGAACAGCACAAAACAGGGCGATCTATTACGGGCTTTTCATTCAAGTTCAAACAAAAGCAACAGCCTAAATCAATCGAATCAAATCGAGATCCAAATACAACCGATCTGTTTGCCAAAATGACAGATGCACAACGACATATGTTTTCTCACAAACTGTCTGAAATGCCTGAAATGTCTAAGTATTCACAAGGTACAGAAAGCTTTCAGCAGTTTGCTGTACGTATTGCTGAAATGCTTTTACAACCTGAAAAATTTGATGAGTTTTATCCATACCTGGTGAAAGCTGGGTACAAGTAATAATAGATTACTTAGGGTCTATCACGCACCAATCTCGAACGGTAGACCCATTCAATGAATAACATTGCTGTGACATGATATGAACTAAATTCTTTCCGTCCACTCGCTTTACGTCTACTCCATATTTTTCTGCTATTGCCCTACGCTCTGCAACTTCATCAAACGATGGAATCCATAAAATAGAAAATATTGTTATGAAAAGAACAAAGAGAAACATCCCTCCAGTGACATAGGCATAGTGTGTCCATTTGATGTGATTAAAGTCTTTAACGGCATGGGCTGCCCTTGATTCAATCTTCTTTGCTGTCAGTTCTGCTGCATTTTCGGCTGCCTGTTTTACAGCTTCAGATAACTGAGTTTTTAAACGCTCATTATTGTGCTGAATAGCTGCTAGCTCAGCCTGAATTTCAAGTTGCTGTTTTTCAGCAATAGCCAATAGTTCAAAGGCTCTATCTTCTGCATTACTCATTTAATCTCTCTCCATGCCTTTGCTTTTTGATGACCTTGTTTTTTGGCGTTGAATTTGGGCTTGTCTTTGTCTTTCAATCTCAATGGCTTTTTTGGCTTCGGCTGCCAATCGAGCTTTTTCCATTTCAGCAGCCTTTTTCTGCTGCTCTAGTTGTTGCTGCTTGAGCTTGTAGGCTTCAAACCGCTTCATAGTTGAATCAAGCCCTTGCTTAACCTCTTGAGGGGCAATATGACGAATTTGGGCTGTTTTACGAGACTCTCTGAATGCCATTAGCTCAGCACGTTTTTCAGGGTCGCGGGCTTCACTTGGCATATATTTTCT
>NZ_VPEO01000193.1:0-1102 GCF_013417155.1 Acinetobacter sp. YH16052
TTAAACCGAATGAAAAAATTCGCCTACGTTTTGTGAATGCATCTGCGATGTCTTTCTACGATGTCCGTATTCCTAACTTGAAAATGACTGTGGTTAGTGCTGATGGTCAGCCTGTGAAACCCATTTCTGTAGATGAATTCCGTATTGGTACGGCTGAAACTTATGATGTGATTGTGGAGCCAAAAGGTGGACATTATCAAATTGAAGCTGAGTCAATTGACCGTTCAGGTTATGCGATTGGTACGCTACACAATGAACTAAATCCTGTGACACACGGCATGCATATGCCTCAGCCACGTCCACGCTCGCTTTTGACTATGGAAGATATGGGACATGGTGGTGGTGATCATTCAGGAATGGATCATTCGAAAATGAACCATGGCGATATGAAAGGCACGGATCATTCACAGCATAGCGCAGTAAAACCGCAAAAAAATGATCAAGTGGTTTATGGTTGGGCAAATGCCTCTACACCTGCAGGTAATAAAGCTTTGCAATATAGCGATTTAAAATCGTTAGAGCCGCAAAAAGATACTCGTGAAGCCAGCAGTGAATTGGTCGTGCGTTTGGGCGGTACTATGGAACGTTATATTTGGACCATTAACGGTAAAAAATTTAGTGATGCTGAGCCGTTAAAAGTGAAATATGGCGAGCGTATTCGTATCAAATTTATTAATGACAGTATGATGGCGCACCCGATGCATTTACACGGTATGTTTATGCAGCTGGAGAATGGTCAAAAGTCGGTAGATATGCCAAATAAACACACATTGATCGTACCACCGGGTAAAACAGTTACGGCTTTATTAACTGCGGATGAATTGGGTGAATGGGCAATCCATTGTCATTTGTTGTATCACATGAGTGCGGGGATGATGAACAAGTTAATCGTGGCGAATGTTAGCGATGAACAAGTATCTACAATGCCAATTCAAGGTACAAATTCGACTCAAACTCACGAAGTAACTGAGCAAAAAGGAGCTGAACATGCACATCACTAATTTTGTATTGAAAGCGATTTTTTCTGTTGCGGTATTGAGTTTAACGACCTTAAGTGTGGCGCACGAAGGGCATCATTCAACTACTCAGAATAATGGGAAAA
>NZ_VPEO01000194.1:0-1102 GCF_013417155.1 Acinetobacter sp. YH16052
TGTTCACATCATGCAATGGGATGATTAACGGGTTTTTGAAGTACTGGCGGCCTGCAGTTGATACTGATTCAAGTGTTCTCGCGCCTACTGGCTTGATCCACGCCGTTTTTGGGTTGCTTTGTAAATATGGGTGACTATCGCAAGACTTTGCCTTATCCCATATCTGCTGTGCCTCAATCTTTTTAGCAGCATAGCTATCAAGCTTAAGGCGCTGTTCCTTCTGCCTTACCTGTTCCGCTTTACGGCGTAGCTCTGCCAATTCCTCTGCGGTTGGCGCTTTGTTGTTATCCCGTTCTGGGTTAAATACACCACTTGCACCTGTGGCATGGTCGAAGTAGGCGTAAGTGCCATCTAAACGTAATCTAACGGATGTAGATTTATTGGAGGCTTTTTTTCCTCGTGACGGGATACGATATTCTCTTTCCACTGCCAGAACGCTAGGCAGCCTTGAGGTATCGTAACCAAGATCAGATAAAAAGTTGTGGACGGTTTTAAACGACATGTTATAATCAGTTCCAGATTCGGGCCCTGCTACTAAGACTTTGGACGGTTTAAAGTAGCGGGGCTTTTCTCATTTTTAATATCTTAAATTTCTTTAAGCTTCCATTTTTCTCGCACATAAGAACGCAAAAACCCCGCGGATCAATACGCAGGGTCATTCGATGCATTCAGTTGGTTTTTCTTTACGTCCTTGTTTTTGGCATCATCAATATAGCTTTTGATATCGCTATATTCCCAGCCATAGTACTTTCCAAATTTTTGAGTATTTGGAATTTCCCCTTTTTTAGCAAGGCGCTGCACTTGGCGAATATGTAAGCCTGTTTCTGCAGCAATAAACTTACTCCCCACAATGTTTTTATCTCGTGGGTAGCAAGACTGATATGGGGCAACCTCCCCAGCTTGGTTGTTTAAACTTTCTTTTGCATTAACCATTAGATGCACATCCTATTGTTGTGCACCAATTTTCACTCTATATACGGCGGTTTATGCCAGTTTATGCAACTGTATGCAATAAATTGCAATAAATTACACCCAATTCTATTGTTTCCAATAGCCATAAAGGGCTAAAATCAGTGTGCATCACTGCTAAATGCTATATATA
>NZ_VPEO01000195.1:0-1095 GCF_013417155.1 Acinetobacter sp. YH16052
TTTCTCTGTATTCAGATTGCTGATTTTGCTCTTTAGACTCAGCTCGACTTCGCTGTAGTCGCTCAAAATGGTCTTTAATGAATCGATTTGTTGACTCAAAACCTTGTTTTGCTCGGCTAACAAGTTGTTTTGTTGCATCGATAAGCTGTTTTGCTCTGTCAAAAATTGGTCGATTTCGGTCTGCATGATCTAGTTCCGTATTTGTTTCAAGTAGTTGATCTGGTTTGTAATCACTTGTGAATTCTGTTGAATCATTTGCTATTGTTCTTTGATTGTTTTTAAATTTGTATTGGCTTGATAGCCTAGATATAAAATTATTAAAAGAATCAGCAGTCCAAAAGCTATCATCCCCCATAGGATGTGTGTTGCTCTCTGGTTGCCCAATTTTTCCGTCAAAAGGCTCTGCAACTGACTCTCTATTGTCTCTCTCTGCCCCTCTATCGCTTGCTGTACTTGGTGTTGAATGCTGTTCTGCAGGAGCTTTTCGTCGATTCTGAGGCTCTGCAACTGCTTGTTGACTTGAGCCTGTAGAGCGTGAATTGAGGTTGAAAACGAATCTATGCTCGATTTCACTTTTGATATTTCCGATAGGTCTATATTCGCTAACTGCGTTTGCAGTGCGTCTATTTGCTCCGTATAGCTCGCTGTTAGCGATTTTATGGCTTTGGGTGATAGATTCCCTATTTCGGTCAAAATCGCTCTGAGATGCGATTTTATGGCCGATGTTGTCTGCTGTACTTCGTTTAAAAGTATAGTGCTGTTGGTGATAGGTCTCTCGCTTTGCTCGATAGTCATCTCGAACGTTTTCAGCGTTTCGGAGAGCTGTTGCAAGCTCTGCTGTAGTTGGTCGGCTTTCTGCTGCTGCTCTGAGATGCTCTGAATAAGCGTTAATTTCGAATTGTTCATGATAAAAGTCGCCTCTAAGTCGATGTCTTTTGCCACTTTTCAAAGTGGCAGTTAAGTATTCTTTACTTTGTTTGACCGATGCGATTCCTTCCAGTTGCTCAATACACTGGACAATATCTGCTCTGTTTTTTACTGTCAGAGTCCTTAAAAATGTTTGTACGTAGTTATCAACGAGCTTGCCAAACTGCT
>NZ_VPEO01000196.1:0-1092 GCF_013417155.1 Acinetobacter sp. YH16052
TTACGAATAATTTATTCATCCAAAAATTTCTGAATGACTATCTAACTGATGTAGTTCCAATATATCTTCACCAACAAGTCTATAAATTAAGACTAAATCAGGCTTTACATGGCAATCACGACAATTTTTAAATTCTGCTCCACCCTTTAGCGGATGATCTAAATATTTTTCAGGTAATGGCTGACTTTCTGCTAAGCAATCTAGAACTTCTGCCCATTCAGCCGTTACCAACTCCAAATAACTCTTTTTAATATCACGTTTAAAAGAAGTGGTAACGAGAATTATAGTTTTAGCCATGCGCTTCTACCGACATTGCTTTGATTGCTTCTTCTACCGTTTCATACTCGGTGTACTCGCCACTTTCAATTTCTTTAAGAGATTGAAGTAACTTTACTGTTGCTTTAGGGGTTAAAGTTATTTCCCTTGCATAATCAAAGGATAATGGAACAGTTTTCGTTTTAGCAATTTGATTCAAAAACAATTTAAATGCCTGTGGCATAGTTAAACCGTAATCCTCCAAAATTGGGGTAACTTTGTCTTTTAATTCAGTGTCTAACCGCATATTAAAATTGACTGCTGGCATAATTAGTGCTCCAAACAATACATATATAAACAAATTGTAAGATTTTTTCTTTACTTTTGCATTAATTTTAATGTAATAAAATGATTTATGATGTTTTTTATATCAATATTATGATGCTCTGCTATACGAGAAATTGAATATTACGGTTAGAAAACCAATAGTAGACTTATATATGATAGGTTGTATCGTAAGCAGTTGATAAATTAGATATTGGCAGAGGAAAAATGCAATTACAAATATTTAAATATGAAAATGATGAACGTATTTTAGATGACTTAACAACCATTCAAATAGAAGGTGAAGTTTGGTTTGTCGCAAGTGAAGTTTGTAAGCTCCTAGATATTCAAAACGTTCCTCGTGCAGTTTCATCACTAGATGATGATGAAAAGCAGCTATACCAAATCCGTATAGCAGGTCAGTTAAGAAAAGTTAATATTGTTTCCGAAAGTGGCTTATATGCTTTGGTATTTCAAAGTAAAAAACCTTCAGCCAAGCAGTTTAGAAAATGG
>NZ_VPEO01000197.1:0-1090 GCF_013417155.1 Acinetobacter sp. YH16052
CTTCTTTAATTGAAGAGACCAGATCATCAAATAAATTATTATCCATGAAGTTGCTCCTTCACTAATTGACGAAGAATGGCTGTTTCCTTATCGGTCAGGGTATCTTTTACTGATTTTGGATAAGCCAATAAGAAAAAAATTTGGTGATCTTCATTAACCCAATAATAGATTACCCGGATACCGCCACTTTTACCTTTGTTACCTTGAGCACAACGTACTTTACGAATGCCACCACCATTTTTAACAACATCCCCTTTATCAGGCTGTACTAAAAGATCTTGTTGTAACTGACGATATTCATCATCTGTCACAAGTTCTTTGATTTGCTTAGTAAAAATACTGGTTTCAATAAACAACATAGGTTGATATACGTCAATGGCGTATAAAGAAGTATAACTATTTGAAGATAAAAAAGCGAGAGCTATAGTCTCTCGCTTTTTTGACTTCATATAAAAAAAATTTGATGGTAAATAATATATATAAGGCTGTAACTTATTAAATTTTTTGATTAAAATCCACATTATAGTAGTGGATTATTTTACAGATGCAAAATTATCACCCATCGTATCTGTTACAACATGCAATTTCCATTTTGCATCTTGACAGGTACTACTTTTATTATGTGGAGGGAAAGTATCATCATTTGGGTGCATATTAGACGTAATTTCTCTACCACAATTTACACATTTGTAAATTCCTGAAAATTCTACTTTACCACCTGGTTTATTAATATTAGTAAACGCTGTTCCAGGAGGATCATATATTTTAAATTTTGTACCACTTGCAATTGCTGCCACTTTTTATAGCCTCTTTAGATTTTTCTAATACATGGAGATCAAAATATTAAATACAAGAGAAAAGTTATTTTATTTCATAGATTTAATAAAATCTCTTATATATTAGTAAAATATTGAAATTAAACCTTGTAAAACATTGATATACTTGCAAAAACTGCACCCAAGCTATTCCATTTAGACTGAGCTTTCAACGTTTCTCTCACATCCCAACCATCAAAAGATACTCCTGATAAATTCGGTGCCTCATTTTTCTTTTCAGCTTTTTTTTTAGCTATTTCTACAGCTTTTTCTCT
>NZ_VPEO01000198.1:0-1086 GCF_013417155.1 Acinetobacter sp. YH16052
AAATGCTACAGAAACAGCTTAGAAAAGCCGAAGAAACAGAAGATTTCTTGAAGGAACAAATCAAAACTAAGGATAGTAGTATTAATTTGCTTCAAACTCTTTTAACAGCTCCTAAATCGTCAGTACAAGGTAGTGTAGAGAAACAACAGAGTGATCCAGTTCTTTCTAAGCTACCTGAGCTTGAAAAGAAGCAAGAAGAACATCTAATTCCGAAGCCTATCCTTGAAGAAGAGAAGAGACCAAAGAGAAAGGGCTTATTTAGTCGAGTTGTTAGTGCCGTATTTGATGAGTGAAGGCTCGTATATTAGCCAACGATTTACTGTTTATTTCCTTACATACACTACAATTGCACTGTCCTATTTAAGATTTACTTATGATCTCAAACATCTCTATTACCCAAAATCAGTTTTTACAGACGAAAGCTTCCAGTGAAAAAAAGGAGTTGGGGCAATTCTTTACACCTAGTGAAATAGCAACATTCATGGCTAGTTTGATCACTCTTGATAAAGATAAGAGCCGATCTATTAGTGTTCTAGATGCAGGTGCAGGTGCAGGTATTTTGGGGATTTCTGCATTATTAAAATTAAAAGAATTAGGCTTTAAAAAATTACATTTAACAGCCTATGAGAAAGATGATTTAGTTATTCCATTACTAGAAGAAAATTTAGATACTTTTTTAAAAGAAAATGAAGAAGTTTCATTTAGTTATGAGGTAATCAATCAAGATTTTATCTTAGAAAAAAACAATCAGACCTACGATGTTTGTTGTATTAATCCTCCATATTTTAAATATTCTGTGAAAACTTCACCTTATGCCAAATCAATGGCTCATTTATTTAAGGGTGATCCTAATATTTATGCTCTGTTTGTTGCAAAAGCATTAAGCCTTTTAGCTCCACAAGGAGAGCTAATTTTTATTACTCCTCGTAGTTTTACCAATGGGCTATATTTCAAAGGATTTAGAAAATATTTACTTAAAAACAATAGCTTAAAAGCAATCCATATTTTTAAATCAAGAAAAGATGCTTTTAAAGAGAGTGATGTACTTCAAGAAAATGTCATTTTCAAAATTGTGAAGGATCTACA
>NZ_VPEO01000199.1:0-1084 GCF_013417155.1 Acinetobacter sp. YH16052
TCGACTGTCGGATGTCGCTCGTGTCGAAATCGGGGCACAGATGTATAACTTTGCGATTTTAGAAAATGGCAAAGCCTCTACAGCTGTGGCGATACAAATGAGTCCTGGTGCCAACGCTGTCAAGACTGCAGAAGGTGTTAAAGCGAAAATTGAACAGTTAGGTTCAGCACTGCCTGATGGTATGAAATTCTCTATACCTTACGACACTGCACCTTTTGTAAAAATCTCGATTGAAAAAGTAATCATGACATTGCTTGAAGCTATGGCATTAGTTTTTATTGTCATGTTTATCTTTTTACACAATGTTCGATACACCTTAATTCCGGCGATTGTTGCACCGATTGCATTGCTTGGCACATTCTCAGTCATGCTGCTTGCTGGTTTTTCGATTAATGTGCTGACCATGTTCGGTATGGTGCTTGCGATCGGGATTATTGTCGATGATGCGATTGTGGTCATTGAGAATGTTGAACGCATTATGGCGACAGAAGGCTTATCTCCAGTTGAAGCCACATCTAAAGCCATGAAGGAAATTACCAATCCGATTATTGGCATCACCTTAGTGTTAGCCGCTGTATTCTTGCCGATGGCATTGGCGTCAGGCTCAGTGGGGATTATCTATCGTCAGTTCACCATTACCATGTCGGTTTCAATTTTATTCTCAGCTTTCCTTGCACTGACATTAACCCCTGCGTTATGTGCAACGATGTTAAAACCGATTGATCAAGACCATCAGAAAAAGGGTGTTTTTGCATCGTTTGATCGCAGTTTTGAGAAGCTGAACAATCGCTATGAACGCAGTTTATTTAAAGTAATTAAACATAAAACCCTCGCAATGTTATGTTTCTTAGGCATTGTCATTGTGCTGATTTTTAGTTTTAAACACGTTCCGACTGCGTTTATGCCAGAAGAAGATCAGGGGTGGTTTATGACTTCGATTCAACTTCCTGCGGATGCAACTCAAGAACGTACCCGTAAAGTCGTTGCTGAGTTTCAAAATTATTTAGACCAAGAAACGGGGATTAAAGACAATATGGCGGTCTTAGGTTTTGGTTTTAGTGGATCTGGTCAGAATACAGCGATG
>NZ_VPEO01000200.1:0-1076 GCF_013417155.1 Acinetobacter sp. YH16052
GGCATGATTAGAAACTACAAATGGCATGAACTAAACTACACTATATTTAATGTAGTTTTATGTTAAAAACTACAAAAATCGTGTGCAAAAATAAATCAATATGATATAAAAAACTACTTCTTGCGGAATGTAGTTTCATGGATTATAAAAAAACATACCCTGTATCTTGGGTTGTTATGCAGAATACGATTCAAGAGTGCTTTAAAAGCATGAGTATTGATGAAAAACGCTTATTAATTCTTGCTAGTCCTATAGCTCGGATAATTGATGCAACTGAAAAAGATGCAATCACCATAACATCAGAGAGCTTTGCAAAAGAATGCGGTATAAAAACCAACTCAGCGTATTCGCAAATGGAAGAAGCGAGTAAAAACCTGTTAAGACGTTATTTTTCCTATGGTGATAATAAGAAAAAAACCTACTGTAACTGGGTCATTAGAGCAATATATGAGAATGGTTCAATATCCATATGCTTCCCAGAGGAAGTTCTTTTGATGCTCAAAGAGTTCGACAAATTAAATCCATACACTAAGTACAAGAAAGACATCGTACTCAGTCTGAAAAAAGACTACTCGTTCGACCTATATCATTTAGCAAAAAAATATCAAGCTATGGGACAATTTGAAATGTCCTTAGAGCATATAAAAACTGAGTTAGGTTTGCCAAAGTCCTACGACAAGCTATGTAATTTAAAAGACCGTGTAATTAAGCCTTCATTAGATGAAATTACAGCTAATACAGACATTGAACTCACTTATGAAAACGTTAAACAAGGACGGTCTGTGGTTGGTTTCAAGTTTATTGTGAAAGAGAAGCCTAAGCCAAAACTCATAGCACCCGAGAGAGAGACAAAGACAGTAGAGCTATTTTGTAATATGTCAGATCCCCAAATTAATAAATACAGCACTATTCTATCTAAACTTTCTGAACTTTCTGATCTAAGTAATTTTCCTGACTATCCTACTTTTGCGATTTGGATTAGTGGGATTTTACGAGATCCAAAAAGTGTAAGGGAAGAAACGGCTAAACGAATTTTGAAGGCTCTACATCAAAAAACGGATTTCAAACCATAAAAT
>NZ_VPEO01000019.1:0-56496 GCF_013417155.1 Acinetobacter sp. YH16052
ACTGAGGATCAGAGAGCTTGTTTGAATCGATGTATTTCATCCGCAGATTATGCACGAATGCTAAGAAATCCGGAGTGCAAATATTAACCAAAAAGAAGATCGTTTTTTGATTTATGAAAGAGATCTAGTATCTGCTAAACCTTGCCAATCTGCTTTTAAATACCTCAAATGCATTATTTTGGCTAGAATCAAAAATTTAAATTGGTAGGTATTTGGTAGGTAGGATTCTTTTTAACTTCATTCAATACTCATATTACGGTGAGGGTCACCGATAAAATAATCAATGAATGGTAGAAGGAATAACACCATGGCTTTTAAAAATATTTCAGATCAAACTAACGGTTTTTATATTCCCTGTGTTTCACTTTTTGGTCCGGGCTGTGCTAAAGAAATCGGGATCAAAGCACAAAATTTAGGCGCCAAGAAAGCACTGATTGTAACTGATGCTGGCCTGTTTAAATTTGGTGTTGCAG
This sequence comes from Acinetobacter sp. YH16052, assembly GCF_013417155.1. Taxonomy (GTDB): domain Bacteria; phylum Pseudomonadota; class Gammaproteobacteria; order Pseudomonadales; family Moraxellaceae; genus Acinetobacter. Next base: position 474 of record NZ_VPEO01000019.1, read on the forward strand.
ATGATATTGCAGATTATTTGAAAGAGGCAGGTGTTGACAGTTATATTTTCCCAGGTGCGGAACCCAATCCAACTGATATTAACGTGCATCATGGAGTTGAAGCTTATAATGAAAATGCCTGTGATTTTATTGTATCGTTAGGTGGGGGCTCATCACATGACTGTGCCAAAGGCATCGGTCTGGTCACTGCAGGTGGCGGACATATCCGTGATTATGAAGGGATTGATAAAAGTACCGTTCCGATGACACCACTGATTGCAATCAATACCACGGCAGGGACGGCTTCGGAGATGACACGTTTCTGTATCATTACCAATACCGATACCCATGTGAAAATGGCGATTGTAGATTGGCGTTGCACACCACTTATTGCAATTGATGACCCTAAACTGATGTTGGCCAAACCTGCCGGCCTGACTGCGGCAACAGGGATGGATGCTCTGACACATGCGGTTGAGGCCTATGTATCTACGGCTGCTAATCCCATCACTGATGCCTGTGCAGAAAAGGCGATCACCATGATCAGTGAATGGCTCAGTCCCGCAGTGGCGAATGGGGATAATCTAGAAGCACGGGATGCCATGAGCTATGCTCAATATCTTGCCGGAATGGCCTTTAATAACGCCTCTTTAGGATATGTGCATGCGATGGCACATCAGCTCGGAGGCTTCTACAACTTGCCGCATGGTGTTTGTAATGCAATTCTGCTCCCCCATGTTTGTGAATTTAACCTGATTGCTTGTCCTGAACGTTATGCCAAAATTGCCCAATTGATGGGGGTGAATACAGAAGGCTTAACCGTAACTGAAGCAGCTTATGAAGCGATTGGCGCCATTCGTCAGCTTTCGGCTTCAATTGGTATTCCATCTGGGCTGACGGAATTGAATGTAAAAGAAGCTGACTTGGCCATCATGGCGGAAAATGCACAAAAAGATGCCTGCATGCTGACCAATCCACGTAAAGCCAGCCATGCCCAAGTGGTAGATATTTTTAAAGCGGCGATGTAGTGCCTCAATGTAAGTCTTCTCTCCAAGCATCTGACTTACATTTTTAACAGCCCCTGTTTCACTTCCTGAGGAAGTGTGCCAAGAGCAGACATGCATTTTCCTGTTCCTGGCTGATCCTTTTGCCTTCATAAGAGGATAAAAGCGGGGGGTGTTTCTTTTTTATGAAGTCCCCTTCATTATGAATATCGACATTAATCCCATGGTAGAAAAATGCCACGATTTTTTTAGCCCGTCCCAGCCAGAAAAAATTTCCCGTCGTATGATCTTAATATCATATTTAATCTCTGAGGAATAAACTGCGCGTCCTTCAAATGACATGAAGGTGAGCGTAGCTGATTTTGATGAAGAGCATCCCATCAAGCGGCTGGTCAAACTGGGTAGCCACTGATAAAAATTTTAGGATCAGGTTCAGTCTAAATTAATAAGCAAACCCACAGTAAGCAAGGATAATACTTAATATTCCAGAATTTTCCTATTTTAACTGTTTAGCTTTGTACCGATAGTTACATCAGCTTTAAAGATTTTTATATTTTAACAGAGTCTGATGAACGGGATGGTTTTTGGGCATCAGTTCAATCAGGCGTTCTACAGCATCAATCGCTTCAGGAAAATGTGCCACATGTTTCAGCAAGACATCGGTTTCATTAGCCTTGAAAATGGCATCGCTCAGGCGTGATTCCAGACAATCTCTCCAGGCACATAGAAATGGACTTTCTGTTTTGGCCAGAAATACGCCGGTACATAACTTCAAGGCTGAATCGATATACCCAGCATCTAAAGATTGCTCTGTCATTAAAAAATCAGCCTCTACATGCGCCAATAAACGATAGGGTCTGGACCCCAGCATACCACCTAATACATCGCGTAACTGTGACATTTCTGCTTTTAAAGTACCCATACTGACCTTGCGCTCGCCATATAAGGCTTGATGCAAGGTATCTAGACTCAGACCCTGCGGACATAAGGCTAGAATGGTCAGAATTTCAATCTGTCGAGGAGTCAGAACCAGCATCTTGCCATTAAACAGCACTTGAGGTAATGAAAAAGCCCGAATAAACAGGCGCTGCTTCTGGCATTCTAGTAGAGCCGACTGGATAATCGTAGCACAGCGCTCCGCAGCTAGTAGTGCTAAACTGTTATGCTTTGGCCAGGTAGTCGACAGATCAATGACACCTAAGACCTGTTTTGAATAGGGATCAATAATCGGGGCAGCGTAACAAACCCAATCATGAATGGAGGACATGTAATGTTCACTGGAAAAGACACAGCTGGATTGTTGAGTTTTTAAGGATAATGCCAATGCATTGGTTCCGACTAGCTCTTCGCGCCATTGCCCACCTTCAATAAAATGTACACTTTCTGCGGCACTTTGCATTTGTGGGCTAGAAGCTGCCCAAATGATGGTGCTGCCGATATCTCCGACCGCCAGCACCATAGAAGATTGCTCGGCAATATGTTTTAAATCCTGAGCACAATGTTGCAGGGCTTGGGCTAAAGTTGAGGAAGAAGTGGTCTTTTTTAAATCCGTCAGCGGTGCTGCTAAACGATTCTTCGGGATTTCAGCCGAGGATGAACGTTGCCAGGAGCTGGCAATACTCTGTCCCAGCTGTTCTGCATGTAAGGGAGACAAACTGCTGTTTTGCCGAAGCTGATCAGTATTGTGCCTTTTTTCCATCAAATCTTGTTTTGTCATCATTCCTTATTCTCACAACAATTCATGATTTACATCCGCTGTAATCGTTATTTTTTTAAAATGGATGAAAATATCGTGAACATGCTAGCTCCAACCTTTTTCCAACCTTATACCAGTTATATTAATCAAATAAGGTGCAGAAGTACCTTATACCAAAGCTGTAGAAGCGGTTTTGCCATACGAAAATAAGCAAAGGAAATAAATATGCGTTACGTCGATCCTAATCAACCTGATTCAAAAGTTCATTTTAAAGCACAATACGAGAATTTTATTGGCGGCGAATGGGTCGCTCCGGTCAAAGGTGAATACTTTGACAACATCTCTCCGGTAGATGGCAAAGTCTTTACCAAGGTTCCGCGTTCTTCTGTAGAAGACATTGAATTGGCCCTGGATGCAGCGCACAAAGCCAAAGAACAATGGAACAGAGCATCGCCGACCACCCGCTCCAATATTCTGTTGAAAATTGCCGATCGCTTAGAACAAAATCTGGAACTGCTGGCAGTAGCAGAAACCTGGGATAACGGCAAACCGATCCGTGAAACGCTGGCTGCCGATATTCCGCTGGCTATTGACCATTTCCGTTATTTTGCCGGCTGTATTCGTGCGCAGGAAGGCGGCATTTCCGAAATTGATGAAGATACGATTGCTTATCATTTTCATGAGTCGTTGGGCGTCGTGGGTCAGATTATCCCGTGGAACTTTCCGATTCTGATGGCTGCCTGGAAACTGGCACCTGCCCTAGCTGCGGGCAACTGCATTGTGTTGAAACCTGCAGAACAGACTCCGGTCAGCATTCTGGTGCTGGCTGAACTGATTCAGGATATTTTGCCACCGGGTGTCCTGAATATCGTCAATGGTTATGGGGTTGAAGTCGGTCGCCCGCTAGCCACCAACCCACGCATTGCCAAGATTGCCTTTACCGGTTCTACCGCCGTCGGTCAGATGATCATGCAATATGCCACCGAAAATATTATTCCGGTGACGCTGGAACTGGGGGGTAAATCACCGAATCTGTTCTTTGCCGACATCATGGATCAGGAAGACGATTATCTGGACAAAGCGCTGGAAGGTTTTGCCATGTTTGCCCTGAACCAGGGTGAAATCTGCACCTGTCCATCGCGTGCGCTGATCCAGGAAAGTATTGCTGACGAATTTCTAGCGCGTGCCGTTGAACGGGTGAAACGGATTAAAACCGGGCATCCGCTGGATACTGACACCATGATTGGCGCGCAAGCATCACAGGAACAGCAGGACAAGATTCTGGGCTGTATTGCCACTGGTCGTGAAGAAGGCGCACAGATCCTGACTGGTGGTGAAGCACGTCAGGAAGTGGGTCAAGGTTTCTATATTGAACCGACCATCTTTAAAGGCACCAATGACATGAAGACCTTCCAGGATGAAATCTTCGGGCCTGTATTGGCTGTGACCACCTTTAAAGACTTTGATGATGCGATCAAGATCGCCAACGATACGATTTACGGACTCGGTGCCGGGGTCTGGTCACGCTCAGCGCATACTTCCTACCGTGCTGGCCGTGCCATTCAGGCCGGTCGGGTCTGGACCAACTGTTATCACATCTACCCTGCGCATGCGGCTTTCGGTGGCTATAAAAAATCCGGCATTGGTCGTGAGAATCACAGAATGATGCTGGATCATTATCAACAAACCAAAAATCTGTTAGTGAGCTATTCGACCAAACCAGCCGGGTTCTTTTAAGAAGTGAAATACATTCAAAGCGAACTTCGGTTCGCTTTGAATGTATGGTAGCTAGCTTTCACAAAATATCAGCAACATCTTCAAGCTGCGGCCAATTCAAATAAAGTTTTTAGTCTATAAACACTTTTTTTAAAGGAAAGAGCATCACCTCAAATTTCTATTTGCAATAGTGTCATTTCAAGATAATTTCACTCTATAAAGATTTCGCCACATTCTCCAGCCATTGAGTGCCAGAAGAATAAAAATAAAATAAAGCACGGCGGTTAAATACAATGACTTATAGCTATACATGCCGACATAAATCACATCTAACACACACCATAATCCCCAGCTTTCAATATATTTTTTTGCCGCCCAATAACTTGCCACCAAGCTAAAAGAAGCCAACATGGAATCCAACCAAGGGAGTGATGCTGTGGTGAAATGAGCAAATAAGGCGCCAATCACCAGACCGGCGACAATACCCACAATCAGGCTATATACCCAGATTTTTTTATTCAAATAGCCAATCTGCACGGTGATAGCCTGGTCATGATTTTTCTTCGACCAGCTATACCAGCCATACAGTTGCATCAAGATAAATACGGCTTGTAATGCTGCGTCTGCAAATAAATTGACACGATAAAAAATAATCATATATAAAAATACAGCGACAATATTCACCAACCAGCAGACTTTATATTGTTTGGAGGTCAGCCAGACACCTAAAACGTTTAAAATGAACGCTGCAATTTCTATATTTTCCATAGCAATATAACCTGATTAAGCAGCCAATTTAGAAGTTCAGATTGAATGACAAGGTTGCTGTACGCGGCGAACCCAAGAATAAATAATCATCACCCAAAAATTCACCTGCATCACGCCAGTATTTCTTGTTGAACAGATTATAAATATTCAAGCGCAGCAATGCATCGGTCGTATTTAGCTTAAATTGATAAGCAGCGCCTAAATCAACCACACTATAACCTGCAACTTTCGCAGCACCCTCTTTGTTGGCATATTTGCTGGAACTGTATTGACCACCTGCCAGAACAGTGAAACCTGCAATGCTCGGTACGTTATAGCGAAGATGTGTTGCGAAACGAGCTTTTGGCACGTTTTGCGCCTGATGATTACCATATTCAACCGCTTCCACATTTTCTAAACGGGCTTTGGTCAAGGCTAAAGATGAAGTTAAGGCCAGATGGTCGGTTAATGCACCATTCAGTCCTAATTCCAGGCCCTGACTATGCTGTTCGCCTTCCGCAATAAAATAGCGAAGTCCTGAAATCGGCTTGCTATATTGATTGTCCTGACGTAAATCAAAAACGGCTGCAGTCAACAGGAAATCATGGATCTGTTGTTTGAAACCAATTTCATATTGCTCTGAATAGATCGGTGCTAGAGTTTCAGCCGCATTCTCTGCAAACCAAGGCGCTGTTTTTCCATCTGACAGGCCTTTAGCATACGAGGCATAGACGGTAGTCGATTCCAAGGGGCTATAGCTGATCGCAAATTGCGGTAAAAATTTGCCTAAATCAGTATCGCGGACTTTTACCCGATCTGCATCATATGCTTGTTCATCAAGCTCGATCCATTTTCCGCCAATCAAAGTGGTCCAATGTTCATTCCATTCAATACGGTCTAATGCTGTAAATGCAGTTTGTTTACTTTTAAGTGCTTGATATTTTGGTCCAGCATTCGCTGTTACTGGGGAAAAATCTATGGTTTCTGTATAAATATTACCTACACCAATCCATTCATTGACACCAGCAAAACGATCTCGCGATTTATTGGTTTGTGTAATATCAAAATTTAGATAATGTTGCGCCCAATTGGTATCAATCACCCCATCTAGTTTGACTTTAAATTGGTTGGTTTTAAAGGTTTCATCTGGATTACGAAAATCATAAATATCGTAATGACCATTCGCATCAAAGGTGTTGCCCAAGCCACTATATTCACATAACGTGGCATAACATCCCCAAGCAAATGTCGAATAATCATCAACCTTGGATTTACTGTGGGCTGCGACGAGTCCCAAGTTCCAGTCATCATTCAATGCATAGCTATATTTTAAACTGCTATTCAGACTATCGATCGTGACCGGTTTGCCCCAAGTCTGATAACCCAGCAATCGGTCCCATTTCACATTTTCTGGGACTTTACCATCCAGTAATTGATAACCTGGCACTGATTTTTGTTCGGAACGCTGTGCTTCAAGATCAAATTCTAATTTGGATTGCTCAGATGTTTTCCAATCTAAGGTCAATGCCGCTAGATAGCGTTCACCATCGACATGATCGACATAAGACTCCATCTGTTCATTCACCAGATTGATGCGATATCCGAATTGTTGCTCATCACCCCAAAAACCACCGAGATCAGTTGCCACTGAAAACTGGCCGTGTTGATCGGCCGAGAATGTCAGTGCCTGAATATCTTTCGGTCGCTTGGTGACATAATTCACAACCCCACCCGGGGTCGACATCCCACTTTGAATCGCGGACATGCCTTTTAAAATTTCTACACGTTCTTTATTTTCAAGTGCGACGTTTTGTTCACCACGAATCACATTGCCATTAATGAGGTAGCTAGATGCCAAATCCAGTGCAAAGCCACGCGAGACAAAGTTTGGATAATAGCCAATTGCAGCATAGCCCTCACCGATGGCTGCATCATTTTTTATAACATCGCTCAGCACACGAGCATGTTGTTCAGCAATGAGATCAGCAGTCAAAATAGAGACCGATGCAGGTATTTTTTGCAGACTGTCCGTAGCAAATCCCTCAACATTCACTTTAGCACTCGAGTAAGGAATGCTTTGATCGGCTGTGATAACAATCGTGTCAAGCTTTTGAACATCGTCTTCAGCATAAGTCAGCGGGACTAAACACAGCTGCGACAGAATGATCATATTTAAAGATCGGATTAATACATTCTGTTTGAGTTGACGAGTGTTCATACGAAACCTTATGTCTGTGAAGTGGGTGATGATGCTGGGTTTAGAGAGAGCATTGAGAAGATTGCAATTCATCTTGAATGAGCCGGGTTAAGGTCTGGGTAAATTGTTGACCTTGTTCGCCAAAGAACCAGTCCACATGACCGATAATCCAGTCGTAATAAGCCGCATCTGCATGTTGCTGGTTTTGAGTAATCCCAACAAAATATTCAAGCTCTGAAAAAGCGAAATCCAAATGCACGATTTTTAGTAGCTCTGGCAAAACACTAAAATCTTCTTGTGGATGTGCTTCGGAAAAATAAGCGTGTAGAAAGGCGGTTAAACCGGCCTCATCAATCTGAATATGTGGGTTCTGCTCTAATTTCAACCAATCAATGAAATTACGTTCAATCGTCACTGCCAGATCATAAAGTGCCGAGTTTCGGTCAGATAAACCAAAATCAGTCACGGCAGTAATCTCAGCTTTGGCATCTGGCGATGACCAAAACAGATTAGAAGCGTGTAAATCGTTATGGGTCCAAATTCTGCTTGCCTGTTGCAATACAGGCTGAATACGCTGGTGAACCTGTAAGATTTGATCTAAAAAGTAAGGATCCAAATTTTTATCGGCAAAATAACGGCTTAATTCTGGACTGTTTGCAATGCGCCGTTGAATGGCTGTAACGATATTTTCACTGTCTAAAAGTTGCTGATTGGAAACCAAATAAGATGCTGATCTGCCTTGCTGCTCAGGAAAATCCTGCATCGCCAGATGTAGTCTGGCCAGTAAAGCCCCTGCCTTGGCGGCATGTTCAGCATAGAAAAAAGGTTTCCAGGATTGCTGATCTGCATACAGATCTAAACCGGCTGCTTTTGCATAGACTTCATAGGTCCAGTCACCCAGCTCTAAAGCAGTCAGATCTTGATTTGACCTAATCAATGCTGCAACAGGAATTTCTTTGCTGGCTAAATGCTGAAGAACGGCATGCTCCTGTAAAATATCGTGGGCACGACGAAATGAACAATGACTGCGCTTGATCAAATACTGATGCGCGACTGCTTCATCCCTGCTCACAAAATCCTGCTCCACCTTGACCAGCGCCGCAGATGAAAATGGCCGGGGACTACACCACAAAATCTGAATATGACCTTGTAAACAGGAATAATGCTGCTGCAGACTTTGTAATTCTGGATCAGAAATATGTGCCCAGTCTTTATTTTCCCAGGCATTGCCCATACCATGACCTAAATCATCAGTCATTTTGGTCATTATCAATATTCCTGAGCCAGGTCATTATGTAATAATGGAAAATCATTGTTTAGGCGAACATGCAAACAGTATTTTTAAATACATTTAATATTGAAGACACGCCCTAAAATTAAGTGGTACATACCGGTATTAAATTGGAGGCAAGTTTAGCCTTATAAATATAAAAATAAAATAGATCTCTCGCATAAATCAAAAAATGATCTTCTTTTTGGTTAATATTCGAACTCCAGATTTCTTAGCATTCGCGCATAATCTGCGGATGAAATACATCAATTCAAACAAGCTTTCTGATCCTCAGTTCAAGCTATAACATAGTTTTGAAATGCACCGTAATTCATTTTCATGACTTCACTAAGTAGTTCTTTAAATCCATGTTCCTCAGCAGCAAATTCTACCAGTGATTCATTGTTCAGATCAGTAACACATGCCATGGTCGAAATGACCTGTACACTATGAGCTTTGAATTCGCCCAGGTATATTTTGTTGAATTACGTTTTTTTTATTAAGATATTTAAGGGAAAATTCTTACGGAAAAAATGTTTTTTATCACTGAACCATATACAAGTAGCTAAATTATCCTGCAATTTTTCAACCATCATTGGATGACTACCGTAAACTAGGTAAACAATATCACCAATATAGATATTATTCATCTTTAGTCAGCCAAGTATAAGATCAAAATTCTGAAACTTCTGATAAATAAATTAATGCCATCAATTGAGGACTTTTTTTAAACTGAGAAAGCGTTTATAAAGTCCAATTAAGTCCTTGTCCCATTTCATAAATAATGAGTATTAATGCAATTACCATTAGTAAAATCACAATGGCTTCGACCTTAGTGAGCATCTTAAATTCTCCACCTTTTATCTTTTATATAATAAACAAAGTGAACAATAAATAACAATAAGGTTACAAAAAAATTACTAGATGTTACAAAAACAGGGCTGGTAAATAAAAATCTCTCAGAGGATGTGCTAATTCTTTTCAAACTTAACCTTATGTACTGGGCGATGTCCTGTATAAGACTCATGACATACTGCGATTAATCAACACCCCCTTCTTCTTCTAAACTTAATAAGAAAGTATGGACACCCTGCATGTCATTTAACTCAATATTATTGCCGATCCATTTCATCGTAGTTGGTTTCATATTGTTTATGTCTTCTTGGATTTTATTGTAGGGGGGATTACCGCAGTTGACCATTGCTATGCTCTTTTTATAATTTGCCATTAAATTATCTTCCCTATAAAAGATTTTCAAGAAAATCGGTCTGTATTTGGCCAGTCAACGCTACAAAAAAACTCATCCGATAAGTATTCTTACATAAACCCGAGGTTCTATAACTTGGATCCTGAATATCTTACATATGCAGACATAGCTCATACATCGGAATTTAAACTTACCCTCTACACTGAAATTAAGTTTTAGAAACGCAGAGGAAATTCAGATGGAAAAGTATTCAAAGATTCTAATCCTGAGCTTATTTGGATTTACTGGAACAGTAGCTATTGCAGATGAATCCATCCCAATAGAAGCAACTGCCGCCGCCGAAGCGCAACAGGTTGCTTTAGATTATGGAAATGAGAAAGACAAAAAATCTGAATCATCTGAAAGCCCTTAATTAAAGTGATGCCGGTCAGTTAAGAAATTGACTGGCATTTTCTTGGGTATTTCCGTGGTGTTCCTTTCACAACTCGTGGGCAACTCCTCACTCCCCTCTCAGGCAAAACATATCTCTTAGATTTTTCCAGTAAACTTTCTAAATGTTTAGGTAAATTACCTGCGGAGTCTAAAGAGTCGAATCTTAATATATTCAGAATGCCAATAGATGCAATATGAAAGCTGATTCTCAAAGGACTGACTTTTGCACGTTGAGCCATATGTTTCATTTGTCTTCTTAGAATATTGTAGGCAATAAAGCCCCCCATAATTATTGACAAACTAAATCAGGTTGCTTGTTCCTCAAATGCTTGCCCTCCTGTAAATCACTTTTGATTTCTGGGTAACGCATTTCTATTTCCCAGCGCTGAGCATAAAGCTTCGCCAAGCCTATCAGTGGCTATGTCTTTGGGTTCATTAATAAAGTGATATAACGTCTAATTTTCCCTTCCTGCTCAACTTCAATCAAACGCACTTCCCAATACCCCCTAATGTTGGATTAAGTTTCTTGGCATTTGCTGATATTGGCATCCTGATATGAAAGTCATGCTGAGAATTACGCTTGATTTAGAATTGTTCAAACACAATTTAAACCAGATCCCTTCAGGAACCTTTGTTCTTACAGATAGAGGTTATCAAAGGATTTATACTTTGTATCCCAATACCCTGTTGCCATTAGAGGCCAAAAGCCGCTGTAAACTGGATCCTGAACTAAAAATCTATAATCAGGAAATCAATAAAGAAGAATAGAAATTAAGTATGTATTTGGCAGTCTAAAAACTTTCAAAATGCTTTCAGAACGTTATCGCAATAGAGCTAAAAGCCCCCCCTTTTGAGATTCAATCTAGTTGCTGGAATTTATAATTTGCAACTGAGTAAGAATGATTTATGAAGGAGGTCTAATCTAAGAAAATAAAAAAAATCCTAAAACCATTTAACTTCTTAGGATTTGAATGGGCAGGATATAAATATAAGCTTATGCTTGAATATCTAAGGTCATTTCAATTTTGTCCTGTGACCAGATTTCGATGTCATATTCAATCACTAGATCATCTGATTTTGAAATACGTTCAATATAGGTGGCGGTTTGACTTAAAGGAATACCTAAGTGCTGGCTCTCAAAATGAGACACACCGGTAATTTTAATTTTTAACTGACTACTCGTGTAATTATAATGAAAGTGATTTTTAATGACATCTTGTACCGAAGTAATCACATCATAATTCAGCACATCTGGAAACAGCGCAACAGGTAAATAATTATATTCTAGAAGTACAGGTACATCATCAGCATAACGTAAACGGATAATTTCAATAAAGCCCAATTTACGATTTTCTTCGCTAAAAAGATTACTGTGATCCAATCGCTCCAGCTGTCGGGTCGAGATCAGTTCAGTTCTGGCATTAAAACCCTGTGCCTTCATATAAGAACGAAAATTTTCAATTGAGTTTGGATAATATTGAATTTTTTTATTACTCACGAACCAGCCGAGATTTTGCCGTTTGAAAATTTTATCTTCGGCACGAAGCTGTTCATAGGCCTTACGCACTGTTTCCCTTGAACAGTCAAACTTTAATGCCAAGTACCGTTCGGATGGAATTATTTGATTAGAACTGTAATTTTTCAATTCAGCCTCAATCAAATCTCTGATTTCCATATACTTCATTCAGTGAATCCAGTGAGTGCTCATAAGTGATAAAGATAATACTAAATTAAAGAACAGAGGAAAATTGAAAACAAGGTACAGATCAGTAAAAAGATGCATTCCCTTGTTTTAATGAGAATGTTTAGCAGCATGATTGATACGTGATTCTGAGAGAATATCGTTGTCCACTCATAATGTTCTCATTTATGCAAAAAGAATAGACTAAATTTGTCTAGGAGAGTGGTGACAGTCTAATCTAATTAAAAGGCATCTACAAAATCGGCGGCTATTCGTAATAGTCGACTGAGAAAATCACGTACCTTGATTCTAGACATTATTGTCCACCTCTACTAACACATTTCCTGACACAGTCCCTATCTATACATTTGAATGCCTTTGACTATTAAAGATTATCTTTAATAAAATGAGCTTTATAGGGCAATATACTAAGATCTCCAGACTGTTGAATCCGGCAAGCGCACTGAGTGCGGTTCCGTAACGTGACACTGGGTAACGTCTTGGACTGCTGTATGTAGACAAAAATGAAAGCTGCGGTTTAAAGCTGGCGTCCTTCAAAATTTATCTCATTTTATAACTTATGTCTGGATTTTCAGGTAATTATATCGCACCAAAAAAAACATCTATTCACTAACGATCACTTAGGCTATTCATTATAAAAAAACAACCATACATCATTGATATATGTCCATTTATTTATAATTTTTTCATGGACATAAGTTAATTAGTTAATTTTTTAGGTCCCATATATCATCTAAGCGGAATCAATTAAAACCTGTTATAAATCAGTGTAACATTGAAATTTATAGAAATAATATTTAAAACCGTTTTTTATTTTGAATTAACGTGTCATCAATTAGCTTGAGAAAATCTTACCGGTCCTCATAATTTTTTCATGACTAAACGCTATGCATTAAAAGATGATCAGTGGGAACAGATTAAAGATCTGTTACATGGACGAATGGGTACTGTTGGAGTAACGGCCAAAGATAACCGACTATTTGTTGAAGCGGTATCGTTCAGGTATCCCGTGGCGAGACTTAATCGAGCGCTTTGGTGATTTTAGAGTAGTGCATACTCGTTTTAGTCTTTGGGCTAAAACGAGTATGTGGCAGAGAGTCTTTGAAGTGCTGTCACATGACCTTGACAATGAATATGTCATGTTAGACTCCACCCCATTGTACGTGCTTACTAACACAGCGCTGGGGGGAAATCAGGCGACTAGGCGCAGTAAAGGGGGCTTAAGCACCAAAATTCATGCCCGTACTGATGCTTTAGGCAACCCGACAGGATTTTATCTCACGGATGGGCAGGTCCATGACTTAAACGGTTCAGATGTGTTGCTGGACTTATCGTTGAGCCAGACCTGATTTATGGATAAAGCCTACAACTCTAGGGATCGGGTCATTGATCCAATTTTAGAGGCGAAGGGTCAAGTTGTGATGCCAGCGAAAAGTAATTCTATTGATCAGCGTGATTATGATTGACATATCTACAAGGCAAGACATCTGATCGAGAATTTTTTTGCCAAGCTCAAACAATATCGTGCTATTGCCATACGCTATGATAAATTGGCTCAAAACTTCTTATCAGCGATCTTTATGGCTTAATTGATAACACGCCCTAATTTGAGATTGTCAAAAAAAGTGTAGCAACTTGCTACACTTTTTCACTTTTCTTAATAAGCTGTTTTAAAAAATCTTCTAGTTGTAAGAGACTAGCTTCGTCAATTTCCGAGATATTCAGAGAAACCTTAAGCTGTTTTTGATTGAGTTTGATATTCCCCGCAATCTTACCTGCATATTCAATTTTTCTAACCACAGATGTTGTGGTCAGTTTTTCTGGATCCTGACTCAATATTTTTTCAGCATAGGCAGTAACTTTACTTTGCTCTAGTTTTTTGTCTTTTACTTTTTCCCAAGCCCCTAGTAAAGCCTTTTCGGCCTCAGAAAGTTGCTCTATATGATCCGACAGAAATTTTTTGAATGCAGTTGCAGCAGTACGACCTAGTAGGCCTGGTTCCACATCAAGGTCATTTAAAATTACTTGAGGCAGTTTTTCGTATGCTAAATACTTGTACATATCTTCGCGATTTAAACCCAGTGAATTGGCTAAACGTTGCTTGTTTTTCTTTAACTTCTCATCAAGTGAGTTCAGGCCAATAAAAATTTCATAATCTGTCAGGTCCTGACGCTTTAAATTCTCTGCTAAGGTTAACAAAGATGCTTCTACATTATTCGCATCAATGATAATCGCTTCAATCACAGACTTGCCGAGTAAATGGTGCGCCCGTAAGCGCCGCTCGCCTGCAATGAGTTCATATTTCAGATTATCAAGTTTACGCACTGTAATGGGCTGCAACAGACCGACTTCATTAATGGAATCCGCCAGTTCTTTTAATTGTGACTCTTCAAATAATTTACGCGGCTGGTTTGGACTGCGGCTAATATCCTCAATAGGAACATTACGTCTAAACTCTTTCAGCTCTCTAATATTGTCTTTCTGTGCTTGCTGATGTTTTTCTGTATTCTGTTTCAGTTTCTGAGCTAAAAGCTCTTTGGTGCTTGCCATAATACTCTCAGGTTTAAACTTTAGCTACAATTTCATTGGCAAGGCTTTCAAAAGCCTTACGTACTTTTGAATTTTTTTCTACATTCAAAAGTGATTGTTGCAGAATCGCTGCTTGATTAACTTTAGTACTTTGAGGAATGGTGGTCTCTAAAAGTTTTCCTACCTGTTTTAAGGCTTCATTCCGAATCAGCTTACAGACATTCTGACGTTCATCATGCTTAATTAGTAAAGCGCCTAAAAGCTCTAAATCTGGATTAATACGTTTGATCTTTTCAAGATGATTTAAAAGATCTGTTACCCCATACAATCCATATTGTGATCCGGATTCGATAGGAATAATGACATGTGTTGAAGATGCCAGGGCATTGCTGGTTAATAATTTAAGACTAGGTGGACAGTCGATCAATATAAAATCATAAAGATCTTTTAACAGTTCTAACTTGATATTTAACTCTTCAGAAGGACGGGGAGCTTCTTCTTTTAGTTGGTCTTCAGTTTTTCCTAAATTCAAGGAACCATAAATTAATGATACTTTTTCAAAGTTCGTTTCTTCTTGTAATGCATCTGCCAACAACGAAATATCGCCCACTAGTAATTCTGCTGTAGTCACAACAATTTCGCTTGGATGTTGGATCCCAATGTGTAAACTTGCGTTTGCTTGAGGATCTAAATCAATGACTAAAACCTTGTTGCCCAGATTGGCAAGTTCTGAGGCTAGGTGCACAACAGTCGTTGTTTTGCCACATCCGCCTTTATGATTAGCAACAGTAATAATTTTTGCAGACATGCGTGTCAGATGCTTCCGTATTTGAATGTTTAGTAATATAAATAACTTTCACTCATCTTACTATAGTTTTAAAATTTATAAATCCTATTTGTTCAGATGTAAAACAGCTTAAAAATAAATCTTTAACTAAGCTAGCTTAATTAATAATTAGAATAATTAGTTATTTAGCTAATTAATAATTAAGAGTGTATTTTTATTATATAAAACAAATGCTTAGAGTTTTAAAGGTGGAAGGTTTGTCACTCTAAAGTGGAAGGTCTGTCACTCTAAAGTGGAAGGTCTGTCACTCTAAAGTGGAAGGTCTGTCACTCTAAAGTGGAAGGTTTGTCACTCTAAAGTGGAAGGTCTGTCACTAGGGTGGAAGGTTTGTCACTGCTATTTTTTAAACCGCTATTTTTATTTAAAAATAATTTAAAAAACAATTATTTAATATGTTAATAAAGTCTCGTAACTAAGCCTTAAAGGTGGAATGATTGTCACTGTATATTTTTAACCTGTGGATAATCTGTTTTTATTGGATATTTCCTGATGATTATATGTGCAGTTATACCTTTCGAATCTAACTGAAAGGTGGAAGCCTTGTCACATCAGGGTTTCTATTTAATTTAACCTATCTGAATGTGGGTGAAAAAATAAAAATAGTCATTCTAAACTGTAATTTCGGGGGCTAAAGGTGGAAGGTCTGTCACTGTAGGGTGGAAATATTGTATTTAATTCCACTTTAAAGGCAAAAAACCGGATAATAACGCTTTTTTTTGATGACGGACCTTCCACTTTTAGAATCTTGTGGTGAAAGTCTTGAAAGTTTTTCCACTTTTGTATATAAAAACTAAGTCAAATTATAAATATCACGGTTATGACAGAATCTGAACCATTGCAAGAAGAAACGAATTATATTCCCTACTGTATAGGCAACATTCGCCATAATGGCGTTGTCAGTACTAGTAACCGATTAATTCGCCCAATCGAGTTGTCATCCAATGAATATAAGGCACTTCTATATGCAATGGCGGTTGCGAATTATAGTGAGAAAAATAAGGTAAATAGTGAAATTACCGAACAAACTTATATTTATTTGTATAAGGATGATTTGGCAGATTTACTAGGATTAAATAAACGTAATTCAATTAATGTTGCAATAGATCGGATCTATAAAGAGCTTTCATCCCGAGTAGCTCATTTTATTATTGAGGAGCCTGCTGATAATGGTAAGAGAAAGACTAAAAAAGTACATTCTGTCGTTCCCATTATCCGTGAGTTAAGATGGGAAGATGACTCTAAAAATGCAATTCAGATTCGTTTTACCAGTGAGGTGTTGCCGTATTTCACTCAACTGGCTGGGGGTAATTTTACTACCTATCAGCTAAAACATCTTTTTGCCCTAGATTCTGTTGCCAGTATGAGTCTTTATACTTATTTCATTAAAAACGAATTTAAGTACGCCAATCAAAAGAGTTATGAAGTGCCATTACTTTTAGAAAACTTGAAAGCACTGATTGATATTAATGAAACCAAATATGATCGCTGGGTAGATTTTAGACGCTATGTATTAGACAAAATAGTGGCAGAAATTAACGAAAATACAGATCTACAATTAGAGTATGAAACCGTTAAGAAAGGCCGTCCAATTGTAGGTGTGAATTTTAAACTGCATCATCGGATTGCTGATAAGGCACTGGATGAAATTGCAGTGATCGAAAAAATCTATCTTGATGTTCCATTTGAAGACAATGCATCCGTAAAAGAATTAGGGGCTAAATTCGATACGAATGTACGTTCTTGGTATATTTTTAATAATGATGAAAATTATCAGCAGTTCAAGAAGTGGTTTAAAAAAGTAGGATGCCTCACTGACTCTCAAGCAAATATTGTCATTAATGACACTTTATTCCAAATGGATTTTGCTGAAATTGGTATGGGGCTGAATGACTTTAAACGAAATATGAAGCATAAACTTAAAAACAATCCGGAATTCGTTCAAAGTATTCGTGAAAGACTGAATGATATTTTTGGTAAAGAGCTGATCTAGCGAAAAGTGTAGCAACTTGCTACACTTTTTTAGATATATGTTCGTAAAGAATACAAGTGGTAAGGACCCTAGGATAAAAACGACTCTGTTGCATAAAGGCTTTAGAGATAGATCTTCCCTAAGTTATACAAATTCAAGTGACAACTTGGGTATGAGGTCTGCCTAATTTCTTAAATCTATTCAAAACGTAAGCGTTCGCTGAACACACCTTATGAACTCATCCTATAAGCCTTAATTTAGTTCCTACTTAAAAACAAGTGGGGACTAAATTTATGACTACAAATAACCAGACATCCATCACATCTCTTGAGAAAAAACGAAGAACATGCAGTGCTGAAGTTAAACAGCAGATCGTTCAGGCTTGTAAAGCACCGGACGTTTCAATTGCTTCAGTCGCTTTGCAACATGGATTGAATACAAATTAATGTGGTTCCGTTAATTAGACCACTCAATTTAGTTTTATAAGTGATAAATCCGCTCTAAATATTTAAATTATGCTGCCATTACTTTTAGTAAATGTTGATCATAAAATTCATCCGGTGTTGCCTTATTCAAACTTGAATGAGGACGTATCATGTTATAAAAATCCAAATATTCAGCAATTGATTGTTTCGCTTGTTTAACCGTATCGTAAGCCTTCAAATAGACTTCCCCATGCTTCACGCTACGCCATAACCGCTCAATCATCACATTATCTATCCACCGTCCTTTCCCATCCATACTGATACAGATATTTCGCAATTTTAACTCATTCAAAAATGCCTCGCTTGTGAATTGACTGCCTTGGTCTGTATTAAACACCTCTGGACAACCATATTTCGCAATTGCTTCTTGCAACGCATCTATGCAAAAGTCTGTTTCCATACTGATCGATACACGATGAGCCAGTACTTTATGACTATGCCAATCTATAATTGCACACAGATAGACAAAGCCTTTAGCCATAGGAATGTACGTGATATCTGTACACCAGACTTGATTAGAGTGATCTATGAGCATGTTTTTCAACAGATATGGGAAAATACGTTGTGCAAGATTAGGCTTACTGGTATTGAGTTTGGGATACAAGGCATGTATTCCCATCAAGCGCATTAAACGTCGGACTTTACGCCGACCTATTTGATGTCCTTGACGCTGTAGCATATCTCGTATCATTCGACTGCCCATAAATGGGTAGTCGAGATGAATTTCATCGATTAGACGCATCAAACTCAAATCAGTTGATGAAATCTCTTTGGGCTTGTAATACAACGTACTGCGATTGATTTGAATCAATTGCGATTGTTGTCGTACCGAAAGTTGATGGGTCTTATCGATCATTTTTTGCCGCTCAGCTGCCCTATTTTTCTGAGTGCACCTTCTAAAAGATTAATTTGCAATGCCTGATGTCATATCTTGGCATGTAGAGCTTTGAGGTCAATCTCAGGTTCTTGTTGTGCTGTTGGTCGTGAAAAATACTGATTGATTGCTCAAGCAGTTGATTTTCCCAATCAATTATTTGGTTTTGATGTAAATCGAATTGAGTAGAAAGTTCAGCGAGTGTGTGGTCGCCTTTTAATTGCTGCGAGAGCAACTTTAACTTTAAAATCTGCTGAATGATTACGACGTTTTCTTCGTGTCATGCTTGACTCCAAAAACAAGCATTTCCCATGCTTATTGGGGAGTAGATTATCACTTATAGGCATGGTCTAAAATCCTAGACCCACATCACAGGTATTTGGACCACAGGCTGAGCTCGAAGGCCCGATAGGACAGCAACAACATACAATCCACGTAAAAAATCACAAAATCTTCATCTTCGTTTTATTAAGATGAGTCTGGTCAACTTGATCTGACCCAGATACAGAGAGATAGCGTTAAATTTTATCGCTCAATTTTTATTTTAAAAATGAAAGTAAGCAGAGGTATGTGGTGCGTAAAGTAATTGAATATGCGGGAGCAGATCTGTCAAGGATCATTGAAATGGCCTGGGAAGATCGCACCCCATTTGAAGCCATCCAGCGTGAGTTTGGCTTAAATGAAACTGCAGTGATTCGCTTGATGCGGAAAAATATGAAAGCATCGAGTTTTAAAATGTGGCGTGAACGAGTCACCGGCCGAAAAACTAAACATCTGCAACTGCGTTCACCCGATGTGATACGGGCCTATTGTTCACGGCAATACAAGCGTTTCTAAGCGTTTGATTTTGACCGCCGTCTAGACTCACGTTTACATCGTTCAGAACAGTATCTGACTTCCTCCCAGCAGCGTTGCCATTTCTTGCGCCAAGTAAAAGGGCGCAAGCAGTGAATACAGGTTTTTTCAGGGAGATGCTGTTTTTTCATGGTTTATAACTCATCGATCTGGCTAAGAAGCTGTTGGGCATGGCTGATGATCTGCGGCCGATCTTGAAGTTTATCTAGCTGTCGATAGATCATGCCCATACGTGGATGAGTACGAAATTTCGCCTCATTCCGGATCATGAAATACCAGTACAGGCTATTGAACGGACAGCTATCTAGCTCGGTGCGAGTTTTGACATTGTAGCTACAGTGCTTACAGTAATCGGACATCTTATGGATGTAATTGCCCGAGGACGCATAGGGTTTGCTGGCCATCAAGCCGCTATCGGCATGCATCACCATACCCAGCGTGTTCGGTAGTTCTACCCATTCATAGGCATCGGCATAGACTGCCAGATACCACTCGCTGATCTGCTGCGGGTCTACACCAGTTAATAAGGCAAAATTTCCAGTCACCATCAAACGCTGGATATGATGCGCATAGGCATGCTGAAAAGTATTACGGAAACACTCAGCCATACAGTTCATCCGAGTGCGGCCAGTCCAGTAAAATTGTGGCAATGGTGCTGAGTGCTGCAGTGCATTGCGGCTGGCATATTCCGGCATGTACAGCCAGTAAATCCCGCGGACATATTCGCGCCAGCCGAGAATCTGCCGGATAAAACCTTCGACTGCATTTAACGGTGCATGACCAGCATGGTAGGCCGCTTCTGCAGCATCACAGACTTCTCGGGGCAGCAGCAAGCCACAGTTCAAATAGGGTGAGAGCAGGCTGTGAAACAGCATGTCTGCACCCTGAACCATGGCATCCTGATAATCGCCAAAATGCGGCAAACTGTAGGCAATGAAATGCTCCAATGCAAGCAGGGCATTGCTACGCGTGGTGGCCCAGCGAAAATCGGCAAGGCTGCCGGGGTGATGGGAAAACTCGCGTTCAACCAGTTCCAGTACATCCAGATCAATCTGATCGCGTTCAAAGTACAGTGGCGCGGTCAATGGTGGACTGCCTGACCAAGCCTTGCGATTGGCACTGTCATAGTTCCATTGCTGTCCAAGCGGCTGCTGTTCCTGCATTAAATAGCCGGTCTGCTTACGCATTTCCCGATAAAAATATTCCATACGCAGTGTCTGGTAACGGCTGGCCCAGTGCCGGAACTGCTCCGGACTGCAGAAAAAACGCTCGTCATTCAGACACTGTATCGGCAGTTGCAGCTGCTGGCTCCAGTGCTGTTTAATCTGCTGCTGCAAGCGGTATTCTCCGCATTGGGTCATGACCAGTTCTGTGACGGGGAACAGCTGTTGCTGTGCCTGCACAAAATTCAGCAGGCTACGAATCGGACTGCCGGATTGAAAAGTATGATAACGTACACGCCAGCCTTCTGCTTTGAGTTCTTTGGCAAAATGACGCATGGCGCTAAAAATCAGGGCAATTTTCTGCGGATGATGGGCGACATAAGTGGCTTCCTCAACAACTTCGGCCATCAGGATCACATCCCGGGTACGGTCCAGTGTCTTGAGTGTAGCAAGCTGATGATGTAGCTGGTCACCCAGAATTAAACCGAAACGCATAGCCATTCCAGACCCGATGAAAGATAGCCTAGTGTAAAGCCAGCCAGTTCAATTTTTTGTGAAAATAAAGATCAGCCCGCATGTTCAGTCAATTCAGCTCGACCAGATGATCTGCTGACATTGCACAGAAATCATAATTGCTACAATAACAGACTGTTCATCTCTATAATGCTACAGCCAGTTGATGAAACTCGCTTCGCATTATTCCTGAAGGCATAATTGGTGTGAAAATTATGTTATTTTAATCAAAAAGATACAAATTATTATGGTTGTAATTCAGGCAGCGTGCGCCTAGTATGTTCCATGAAGTTACTCCATGTAAGCTTCCTTAGTTTTGTCCCATACACCCCTCTGTATGGGATTTTTTTTAATCCGGGGATTGTCATGAGCATGCATTCAAAAGCGTATATTTTTAGACAGCAGCAATTGCTGGTGGATGATCATTTCCAGTTGCCGCAGGTGGAAAGACTGCAGCACGACCTGAACCTGTCGGAAAATGGCCAGGTCATTGCACGCGATCTAAAAGAAGATGAAATAGTGCCCGAAGGTTATCAACTGGTCCCGATCCGGCAACTGGTACAGGTCTGGAGCAGGCCGCAGTTTGAACAGGCCAGCCGTGCGGTACAGTTACTGGAATGGCGCCGTAATCACCGCTTTTGCAGTAAATGCGGCCATGCTACCCAGCAGCACGCCAGCCAGTATGCCATGGTCTGTCCATCCTGTGGCTATAACCAGTATCCGCGGGTGAATCCTTGCGTGATTACCATCATCACCCGGGGTATAGATGAAATTCTGCTGGCGAAAAATGCCCGCAATAAAACCCAGATGTACAGCCTGATTGCTGGATTTGTTGAAGTCGGCGAAACCTTGGAGGAGGCAGTACGCCGTGAGACGCAGGAAGAAGTCGGGCTGCAGATCAAGAATATTCAATATCTGGCCAGCCAGCCGTGGCCGTTTCCCAGCAACCTGATGATGGCCTTCAGGGCAGAGTATCACTCGGGTGAGATTCAGATTCAGGAAGATGAACTGAGCGACGCGCAATTTTTCAAGTTTGATCAGTTACCTGAGATTCCCTTCAAGGGCAGTATCGCTTATGCCATGATTCAGCATGTGATGCATGGTACCCCTGTGGCAGATGACAGCAAAGAATGGCTTTAACCCGGAAAACAGCCTAGAGCTTTTTCGGCAGCAGGCCTGCTAAATCACATCATTTTGTCTTCACGCTTTGTTCACATCCACCTGGGTTATCTTAGTCCTGAAATCATTTAAGGCTTAAAAATGAATATTCTATTCAAGTCAGTTTTTGCGGTTACGGCACTGACCCTCATGAGCTTAAGCATGCTGACTCGAGCGGAAACAGTTGCGCCTCAGGCAGTCGATCAGGTGGATATCCAACAGTATGCAGGCAAGTGGTATGAAATTGCGCATTTACCGATGTATTTTCAGCGTAAATGTGTGTCGGATATTTCGGCACAATACACTGTCAAGGCCGATCGGACCATACGTGTCCTAAATAGCTGCCGGATTGAAAATGGTGAAATGATCAGCTCTGAAGGGGTCGCCTATCCGCAAAATCAGGGCAATAGCAAACTCAAGGTCAGCTTTTTGCCGCCAGGTTTAAGGTGGATCCCCTTCACCAAAGGTCATTACTGGATATTAAGAGTGGATCCGGAATATAAAGTCGCACTGGTCGGTGGACCGAGTAATAAATACCTGTGGATTTTATCGCGTGAACCGCAACTGGACGAAGCAACCTATCAGTCCTATCTGGAGACTGCGAAACACTATGGTTACGACATCACAAAGTTAATCAAATTGCCCCATTAATCTGCTACCCTTTTGCCGAACTGCCAAATCTCTCTACAGTTCGGCTTTTTTTTCACTTCACATAAAATTCATATCTGACTGATTACACTCATCAAATGAAATAAAGACAGTTGCTTGAAATAGGATGAGTCCATGTTGAAAAGTCTGATGCAATGGATAGATAGCTGGTCTATATCGACACCAACCGAAACACTGACTGCTGAAAATAGCAAGATTCGGTGGATCCGTATTTTGCCCTTTATTCTGCTGCATCTGGCCTGTTTCGCTGTGTTCTGGGTCGGGGTATCCTGGTTTGCGCTTGGTTTTATGCTCGCGTTCTACTTGATCCGCATGTTTTCCATCACGGCTTTTTTTCATCGCTATCTGTCGCATAAAACTTTTCAGACCTCCCGCCCGGTACAGTTCCTGTTTGTGCTGATTGGCACCATGAGTGCACAGCGTGGTCCGCTATGGTGGGCGGCGCATCACCGTTATCACCACCGCTATACCGATACCTTGCAAGATCCGCATTCCTCCACGCATGGTTTTTGGTACAGCCATGTTGGCTGGTTTCTGAATGAATATAATTTTGCTACGCGTAAAGAAGTGATCAAGGACTGGCTGAAATATCCGGAACTTATCTGGCTAGATCGTTTCAGTTTAATTGTGGTACTGCTGACCGCGGGTGGAATTTATGCACTCGGGTACTGGCTGGCCATCACCTGGCCGCAACTCGGTACGTCCGGCCTGCAATTGCTGGTCTGGGGCTTTGTCGTGTCTACCGTGTTACTGATCCATGCCACCTTGTGTATCAATTCACTGGCGCATCATTATGGCAGCCGGGATTTTGACACGGATGATCACAGCCGCAACAACTTATTCCTGTCCATCATTACTTTGGGCGAAGGCTGGCATAACAACCACCATTATTATGCTGGAAGTACCCGGCAGGGCTTTTACTGGTGGCAGATTGATGTGACTTATTACCTACTAAAACTCATGTCCTGGTTCGGAATGGTCTGGGGAATCAAGCCCATTCCGGCACGGGTCTATGAAGTCAGTAAAATAGCTCAGGCTCGAAAACAGAAAAAAGCCGCTACAGCAGGCACTCAAAAAATTCAATCGAAGGAATCACCATGAAAATTGCAATTATTGGTTCAGGTATTTCCGGTCTGTATGCTGCCTGGAAACTCAGCAAAGTGCATGAAGTCACAGTCTTCGAAAAGAATAATTACTTCGGCGGTCATACCGATACCCATCAGCTGAATATAGACGGTGAACAGGTCGCGGTGGATAGCGGCTTTATTGTGTTCAATGAGCATAACTATCCGCTGTTCTGTGCAATGCTGAAAGAACTTGGGATTCAATCACAAAGCAGTGACATGGGCTTTTCGGTGAATAATCAGGTCAGCGGCTTGCAGTACAATCCGTCAAAAAAATTCTCGCTGTTGTTCCGACCGCAAAACTTTTTTAACGCAGATTTTCGCGCGATGTTGTCGGATCTTTTCCGTTTCTATGCGGCGAATAAAGATCTGGATGTGGAGCAGGTCGATGCACAGCTCAGTATTGATGAGTATTTAAATCAACATGGCTATTCCGAAGCTTTCCGCCAGGAACATCTCTATCCGATGTGTGGGGCGCTGTGGTCCTGTCCGGTGGAACAAGCCGGACAGATTCCCTATAAATTTGTGGTCAGCTTTTTCCAGCACCATCGCATGTTGCAACTGAAAGACCGGCCCTTATGGCTTACAGTCAAGGGTGGATCGGCTCGCTACGTTCGTGCGATTCAGTCCCAGGCCAATATTACTTTCCGCAAAACTGCTGTGCATCAGGTATCCCGTAGTGCCAATGATGTACTGGTTGAAACAGCACAGGGCAGTGAGCGTTTTGACTGGGTGATCTTTGCTAGTCATGCTGACGACAGCCTGAAATTACTTAAAGACCCGACAGTGCAGGAGCTGGACGTGCTGGGCAAGTTCCGCTATCAGGCTAACCGCATGGTGGTGCATTCTGATACCCGCATCATGCCCAAATCCCGTCGTCAATGGGCCAGCTGGCATGTGCATGTCACCCCAAGTCAGGCAGCTGAACAGACGCCATTCCAGCACAGCGGTATGCACTATGGTTTCAGTTACTGGATGAACCAGTTGCAAAACCTGCAATGCAAGACTCAGGTTCTTGCCACCCTGAATCCTAACTTTGCCTTGGATCCTAAAAAGGTCTGGGTCGAACGGCATTACCGTCATCCGGTGTTTGATGCCTGCGCGATTGAAGCACAAGAACGCTGGGCCGAGATCAATAGCCAGAACCGCACCTCATACTGTGGCGCTTACTGGGGCTGGGGCTTTCATGAAGATGGTGCCCGTAGCGCTGCGTGGGTGGTCGATCAGCTCTTAAAACAGACCGAGCAGGCCGCCTAGGAGGATATGATGCAAATGTTTCCACTGGCGATTGCCTCTGCGGAAATCCGGCATCGCCGTTTCTTGCCTAAAGCGCATGCTTTTAAGACCCGGCTGACCTATCTATACTTTGATCCGGATCAGCTCTCAAGCTTTACCCAAAAATCCTGGCTCTGGTCTTGCAATCGCTGGAATTTCCTCACTCTGGACGAACGTGATTTTCTGACCATGGAATGTGGTTCGATTCGGCAGAAGGTCGCACGTCTGCTGATCAAGCGGGAAAACTACCTGTTAGCGCATGCCGCATCCATCCGGGTCTTGGCTCTGCCGCGTACACTCGGCTTTCGCTTTAATTCTGTGGTGTTTTATCTGGTCTTTGATGCCACCGACCAGCTGATCTTTGTCCTCAGTGAAATTACCAATACACCGTGGAATGAACGTCAGGTCTATATTCACGACTGTCGGCACAATGCAACTGAATATGCACCGTACCAAAGTCACCAGTTTGACTTCAAGAAGGCCTTTCATGTGTCGCCATTCATGCCGATGGCGCTGGATTACCGCTGGCGCTTCAGCTTTTCCGATCAAAACAATGTGATTCATATGCAGCTGTTTCAGCAAGGAATCTTGCAATTTGATGCCACCATGCAATTTTCGTTGCAAGCCATCACAGTTCCTTCACAACAGCATCGCTATGCTGTGCTGAAAGTTCTTGAGCCCTTCAGGATGGTCGGTGGAATTTATCTGCATGCCTTTCGCTTGTGGAAGAAGAAAATTCCATTTTACCGACATCCTAAAAAAGAAAAAGGAAACACATTGCGATGAAAACACTGTTTATGGGAGAAGAAAGCACAATGCCGGTGGTACTGCGCCATCTGCTGAAATTACGTCATGGTCAGCTGATTTTTAAAGGCGCCTGGAACGGGATTGTGGGAGAGAGCAGTGATTTGTATGCCGTGATTCAGGTGCATGATGCTAGGCTGATGGATCTGCTGTTCCGTAATGGCGTACTCGGTGCTGCTGAAGGTTTTATTCGCGGCTACTGGAGCAGTGAAGATCTGGTCAATGTGATTCGCATTCTGGCGCGTAACCGTGATGTGCTGGACCGGATGAACCAGAATGCGCTGGCCAAGGCCAGTCAGTTCCTGTTAAAGACCTGGTACAAATCCCGCAAAAACTCAATTGATGGCAGCCGTAAAAATATTGCCGAGCATTATGACCTGAGCAATGACTTTTTCAAGCTGTTCCTAGATAGCAGCATGATGTATTCCAGTGCGGTATTTAAAGAACCGGGCATGAGTCTGGAACAGGCCTCCGATTATAAAAAAGAACTGATTTGCCAGAAACTGCAGCTGAAACCGATGGATCATTTAGTTGAGATTGGCAGCGGATGGGGTGGTTTTGCCATTTACGCAGCACTGCATTATGGCTGTAAGGTAACCACCATTACCATCTCCCAAGCACAATATGATGAAGCGGTCGCGCGAATAGAGGCAGCCGGACTATCCCATCGCGTGGATGTCCAGCTGAAAGACTACCGTCTGTTGGAAGGCAAATATGACAAGCTGGTGTCGATTGAAATGATCGAGGCTGTAGGTGAGCAGTATTTACCGATATATTTCAACAAATGCCGTGAATTGCTGAAATCGAATGGTCTGGCACTGATTCAGGCCATCACCATTGAAGATGCCCGCTATGCCAAAGCCCTGAATACCGTGGACTATATCAAGCGTTACATTTTCCCGGGCAGTTTTATTCCTTGCATCAGTGTCATGACCCAAGCAGCTTCCGAGCAAAAACTGCGTCTCAAGCATCTGGAAGATATCGGCCAGAGTTATGCCCAAACCTTGCACTGCTGGCGCCAACGTTTTCTGGAGCAACGTGATCAGGTAATGGGGCTTGGTTTTGATGAGTCCTTTATCCGTATGTGGGATTTTTATCTGTGCTATTGCGAAGGTGGTTTCCGCGAAGGCGTAATCAGTGATGTGCATCTGTTATTCGAAGCCAGTGCTTACTAAGCCAAGATAAAACAGGAGGGCTGTTATGCTGCTGAATTTACTGGTGCTGAATGTCTTTATCATGTTCTGTAGCTGGCTGCTAGTGACCTATAACCAGCGTGCCGGACTGGTGGATGTGGCCTGGAGTTTCTGTATTGCACTCAATGTCATCATCCCTGCTTGGGTCATGGAAACTGCACCGCTGCTGATCCGGGTATTTCTGGGCGTGTTCAGCGGAATCTGGTTCTTACGCCTGACCTGGCATCTGCTGCGCCGTTATGCCAGTGAAACTGCAGAAGATACCCGCTATGCCAATATGCGCAGGGCCATGGGAGATTATCAGCATCTCGGTTTTCTGGCCTTTTTTATGTTTCAGGCCGGGCTGGTGGCACTGTTTTCCTATCCGATGCTGGAGTTGCTTAATATTCCGGTCCAGCAGTGGAATGACTGGACCCCCTATACCGTACTGGTGGCAGGCATGATCATGCTGCTGGCGCTGATCGGGGAGAGTACTTCCGACCAGCAGCTCTACCGCTTCAAGCTGGATCCCCAGAATAAGGGCAAAACCCTGGATCGGGGCTTATGGAAATACTCACGTCATCCGAACTATTTTTTTGAATGGTTACACTGGTTTGCCTATCCGGTTCTCGGTCTAGCGGCAGGAGTCTATGAACTGTGGCTCTATCCGCTGCTGATGTGGTTGTTTCTGTACTACATTACCGGCATTCCGTTTAGTGAACAACAGGCACTGGCCCATCGCGGCGAAAATTACAAAGCTTATCAACGACGAACTTCAATGTTTATTCCGTGGCCACCCAAAGAGTAGGTAAATACATGGACTTTATGATTCAACAATCTTTAAAACTGGTTGAAAAGGGTAAATTGCCCGATGCCGTGATTCGCGCAGGCATTCGCACTTTAAGCAAAAAACGTCTGGCACAGGAAGGGCGCTTTGACCCGGCACTGGCGGCACAGCGTTATATGGATGTGCTGCATATGCTGAAAAACAGCGCAATTGCCATCGAGACCGACAAAGCCAATGAACAGCACTATGAACTGCCCACCGCATTTTTTCAGGCGGTGCTAGGCAAGCGGCTGAAATACAGCGCCAGCCTGTTTGAACATGATCATACCACACTGGATCAGGCGGAAGAAGCCGCACTGGCCAGCTATTGCCAGCGTGCGCAACTACAGGACGGGCAGGATATTCTGGAAATTGGCTGTGGCTGGGGCTCACTCAGTCTGTATATGGCCGAGCATTATCCTAACGCCCGGATTACCGTAGTGTCGAACTCCTCAACCCAGCGCCAGTATATTCAGGAACAGGCCCGTCTGAAAAAACTGCAGAACCTGACAGTGGTCACCTGTGATGTCAATGTACTGCAACTGGAACCGGCTGCTTTTGACCGTGTGGTTTCGGTGGAAATGTTTGAGCATGTGCGCAACTACCAGAAACTGTTTGAAAATATCAGCAGCTGGCTGAAAGACGATGGCTTGCTCTGGTGCCATATTTTCTGTCACCGTTTCCTGCATTATCCATTTGAAGTTAAAAATGAATTTGACTGGATGTCGAAATATTTCTTTAGTGGCGGTCTGATGCCGGCAGCTTCAACTTTCCTGCATTTCCAGCAGCATTTGCAGCTGGAACAGCACTGGCAATGGGCCGGCACCCAATATGAACGCACCGCAAATGCCTGGCTGGAGAATATGGACCAAAAGCAGGCCGAGCTGCAGCCCCTGTTTGAACAGACCTATGGCGCAGATGCTACCATCTGGTGGCAACGTTGGCGGATTTTCTTTATGGCCTGTGCCGAATTATTCGGTTATGACCATGGACACGAGTGGGTGATCGGCCACTTTCTGTTTAAAAAGAAAGCCGTATAATTAAACGCTGAATCGGATGCGCCAACGGGGAATTGATCAATGTTAAAGCTGTTTAGGGACAAACGCGATCATCCTCTGGGTGAGGTGTTTAACCGCTATTACTGGCTGCAAATCGGATTCATTGCCTTGTCGGTGGTGATTGGCATTGCCTGTAGTGCCTGGGTGATTAAAGGCTTTTTGCTGCGCATCGCCTTGGAACAGGAAATGTCACACTACTGGCAGCGGCTGGAACGCAATCCGGCCGCCGAACTTCCCGACACCAAAAACCTATATGGTTATCGTTGGTATGATACCCCTCCTATGCAGTTTCAGCACATGCAGTTCGAGCAGGGCGTCAATCGGCATTTTGTCGATGGTAAAGAGCGCATGACCGTCTACGGTGAAAAAAATCGGCAGCATGTGCTGCTGGTCTTTGGCGAAAGTAACGTCAACAAACTGGTCTGGCTGTTTGGTCTGGCACCACTGATGGTCAGTTTGTTCGTGCTGTACAGCGTATTGTGGTGGTGGAACCGTCGCGCCAAACGTTATTTTTCTCCGATTACCCGGTTGGCCAATGCGCTGGAACATATCGACTGGGAACATCAGAAAAATCAGGCTTCACCTTTTCAGGACATTCGCACTGATTCCAATCTGGAAGCTGAATACCTGAAGCAGGCATTAGAAAAATACCATCAGGTCTTGAGTGCATTTATTCAGCGTGAACGTGAGTTTACCGGTGATGTCAGTCATGAACTGCGCACCCCATTGACGATTTTAAAAGGCAATGTGCAACTGTGTCAGGCACGCTATGGTAACAACAAATCCTTTACCCGCCTGCACAACACTATTGAAGACATGCAGCTGCTGGTCGATACCTTACTGGCCATCGCCCGAAATACCACCAACACCCTGATAGCCGAGCCCACTATGCTGTCAGAATGTCTGGAGAATCTGGTACAGGATCTGGACAGTGTCAGCCACAACAAAGGCATGCAGATCGACCTACAAAAAGACCTGGATGAACAGCCGCGTAAAATGTACCCGTCAATGACCAAAATGGTGTTTGGCAATATCCTGCGCAATGCACTGAATTATTCGCAAGGCACGGAAATTGATGTCATTCTGCAAAAAAATAAAGTGCTGATTGCTGACAATGGAGTGGGTATTCCCTTACCGAATAACTCCAAAGTTCAGGAACTGTCCGACCAGCAACTACAACTAGAAATCAAAGGGCACGGCATTGGTCTGCAACTGGTACAGAAACTGTGCAAGCAGCTGGGCTGGCGGGTGGAACTGTTTGACCGGCAATATTATCTTAGCACCCATCAGGATGTTGATCTGACAATGACCACCGGACTGATTGTAGTGGTGTATTTGAACGAGGTTTTCGCCTGAAAAGCTTAGGCTTCTAAAGCAATCTTTAAACCGACACCGGAGATGGTATGAATCAGTTTCTGCTCAAAAGGCTTGTCAACCATTTTACGCAGATTATAGATATGACTGCGCAGGGCATCGCTTTCCGGTTCTGCATCTCCCCAAAGCTCCATCATGATTTCCTGTTTGGTTAGGACCTTAGGTGAATGACGCATTAACAATTTCAGGAGTTTGAACTGGATAGGGGGTAATTCAATGGTCTGGCCGGCTCGCGTCAGTTGCTGTCTGGCCGGGTCCAAAATCAGATCATGAATCTGTAGCCGGCCACTGGATACCTCACCTAAAGAACGTTTAATCAGAGCTTTGACCCGAACCACCAGCTCGTTAAAATCAAAGGGCTTAACCAGATAATCATCCGTGCCGGAATTAAAACCTTTGAGTTTGTCATCCAGCGTATCGCGCGCCGTCAACATCAGTACGGGTAAATCCAACCCTTCCTCATGACGCAGCCATTCACACAGTTCATAACCTGAACCATCAGGTAAATTAATGTCTAGAAGCAAAATATGATAGCGCTGCTGTTTCAGTAGCTGGCGTGCAGCGTTCAGATTGCGGGCATGATCCACTACAAAATCATGTTCTTCCAGAAACTCGCATAAGGTAGAGGCCAGTTCATAATGGTCTTCGACCATCAGGATAAAATGTTTCGACATAGCGGCAGAGACTAATTCAATAATTGCTGTTTTAATTTAGCACTAAATGGCTGCGAACCCAGCCAGATATTAAAATATTGTTGTGCTAGAGGATGCTGAAGATTGCCTAGTACCTGCTGATTCAGCATCAAGGTCAGGGTCTGTGTCTCGGCTTGATAGCTTAAACGATAAAGATCACCCGGTTTTACCGGCTTATAAAGCTGAGTAATTCTATCTAATACTATTAAGTGTTTAGACTCTCGCTCATTACGCTTCAGAAAATGGGTCGCTGCACGCTTGAAAGCCCATTCCGGAATATTCTGTGTATAGGAAAAATCAATCTGCATATTCTGGCCTTGCCAGGGTTTTGTACAGTTCTGAGCATAATAACGGGCGACGCCAACCTGTTTCTGAGCCACCAAAAGTGGACCACGACCACACTGATTCATATTCTGGGCATGTGACCATGAACTGAAACTGCAGAGCATCAGTAGTCCCGTACTTAATACTACTTTTTGAATGGCAGTACCCATGAATAGGCTCCTCCAACATAAGGTAAAGAACGATACAGGCCATTGGCCGGATCCCAGAAATCCTGCTGGAAAATAATCTTATTGTCTCTGTTGACTTTGATTTCACTGATCCCAAAAGAATCCATAGTTCGAGTCGTGCCAAACATTTTAAAGTCATAGGTCATATGCCAGTGCACGTAGGCAGAGTCTTGGTAATAGGAGGTATTTAATAGTTTGACATTCACGTTACTGACACGCTTGTTCATCCCTTGAAAATGTTGGAGTAGATTTTGACGTGATGAAAATTGGGATAAGGTATCGTTAATAAACAGCTGATCGGCATAGAGTGATCCGGCTCGTTCAATAAATGCAGGTGTACCCAAAGTATTAAATGCTGAGGTAAAGCGTATGCCGATGTCTTGGGCTTTAGCCTGATCCAGCGCAGTTCCCTGAATTTGGTTTCTGGATTTTGCATAATCACTTGAATAGCTAGGAATACTTTTACATCCAGCTAAAACTAGTAGCGGTAAGGACAAGGTAGCTAGCAGTATTTTTTTGACATGTTTCATATTGGCTATCCGTATTAGGTCTATGCTGATACTTTAGGCCGAAAGTCGTGAACAGAATGTGAAGAGGATGAAAGGCTGTTAAATGAGCAGTAAACAGAAGCTCTTTAATGATGGAGTAACGTGTATATCCTCAGTCCTGTCTAAGCCTTTTTTGACATTCCCCAACTTTTCGCAGAAAGCAGAAATTCATAATTTAAAGCCACGAGAATGCTTTGCATATTGAAGCTATTCCGGTCTTCGGGTAACTGTAATAGAAGTGGCAAACGTGTCACCCCATTTTCACCATTGGCAAAAGCATAATGGCGCACTTTAGCGTCAATCACCGGAATTAAATTCTTGGCTTCCAGATACACACTTTCCTGAGTGGCCTGCTTTTGCATGGCAATCATTCTGAGATAGCAATAATCGCGAACCTCAGTCAGATTCTTTTTGAGTTCATTGATCTTTAATTCATGATTTTCAGGTTTTTTAAACAGCCGTTTAAGAAAACCGCGATTTTCGGTATTTTGTATTTCACGTTCTAACTGGCGTATTTGCTGCTGGATCTGGCGAGTTTGTTCAAGCGTGTCATTCAGAAGCTCTCTAATTTCCTGGGTAGGTGCTGAAAGGGCCAGCACCTGTTGCTGATAGTGAAACTCATCATGAAAAATCACAAAGATTTGGGTGCGACGTTGTTCCAGTAATTTTAAATAGGCAATTAAGCGATATTTGAACAGACGCGCATGCGGATTAAACTGCAGCATCGGTTGCTGCGATAAAATTTCCAGCTGATGCAGAAACTCATTGATTAATCTTAAAATATTTAAATAGCAAGGCTCTAGACTAGCAGAATAGATATGTTAGTCTAGAATCATGATAGAAAACAGCAAATTAAGTAACTATAAGATTAAAAAAATTATTCAGTGCTTTTGCATTGATATTCCTGCTTCTAAAACAGCCTTATTGCTTAACTTGAACCGTAATACCATCAACTATTGGTACATGCTTTTTAGAGAAGCAATCTACGATCATCAAACAGATTTAAGAGCAAAGTTTGTAGGTTCTATTGAAATTGATGAGAGCTATTTTGGAGCAAAAAGACAACGTGGTTTTCATGGGAAGTTGAAGCGAGGTCGAGGTACTTTAAAACAACCTGTATTTGGAATATTTGAAAGGAATGGTCGAGTTTATACAGAAATAGTCCCTGATTGTAAAAAGACTACATTACAACAAGTTATCTTAGGTAAAGTTGCACTTGAAAGTGTAATTTATAGTGATGGTTAGCGTGGATACAATGGTTTGGTAGATGTTGGTTACTCAAAGCATTTTAGAGTAAATCATGGAGCGAATGAATTTGCCAGAGGACAATGTCATATAAATGGAATAGAGTCATTCTGGAGCTTTTGTAAAAGAAGGCTAGCAAAGTTCAACGGTATATCAAAAGAGTATTTTGATTATCATCTTAAAGAAACAGAATGGCGCTGGATGAGGGAGCCTAATGAGCTAGCAACAGAGTTGTGGGACCTCATTAGGTAAAACTAAGTGCAAATCTGCTAGTCTAGAGCCTAATTTTAAATATTTTGATTTGTTGATAAACCTTATATAGACATCGCGATACTTTGATATTGGAAAATCAAATGGTAAAGTTATTACGTGATATATCACGTTAACTCATTGAGCTGTTCTGTGTTAGCTGGATATAAACATATAACATCATAATCGGTATTTTTAGGCTAAAGATATTCTGTTGGGCCTAAGTAGTAAATTTAGAAATTAACCATTTCAACTGTATTGAGCTTGTATAGCCAGTATCGATTGAGAGAGTCATGATAGAAAAAATTGGGCATGCAAAAAAAACACCTGAAGTTCTAACTGAAGTTTTCACCAAGTTAAGTTACGTTTTGATATTAGATTTACCAGATTTTATTCAAGATTTTGTATTGGATCTTAAAAATAAGATGGATGATGAAATCAAAAGAATGCTTGACCAAGCAGCAAAAGACAATCAAGACGTTGATGAATTTGAAATTTTAAAGTGGTTACTCGATACAATTGATGTAGCTCCTGAAGAAACTGAAGAGGTTAAAAAGCACCAACATAAAGAGGTGCATGCTGTGCTATTTACTTGTTTTTTTACTCAATTGTCCGAGGCCTTAAGTCTGAAGTTATCAGAACATATGAGAGTGGAGTCAAAACCGCAGCGTTGTGTTAAAAAATTGACTCAAAGAACTTATAAAAAATATTTTGGTTTGCCTAAAAACTTCAAGCTCAAGTTAGAACGAAACCTGAAAATCAATTTTTACCCTGAAAAATTATGGTAACTGTATGACTAATACTGATGGATTGTCAGATCTACACGAAGAAATCAAAGTATTGGAAAAGTGGGTAAATCAGTCACTTGGTGAAAAAAAAGCTATTTTCAAAGATTTCGACGTTCAAAATAAGAATGAGTTGTATGCTGCTGCAGAAAAAATCCAAGTTACTATTAAAAAAAAGAGAATTGTGACGGAACATAAAATTCTGGCTGGTTTAACTCAATGGACTAAAATTGAACAAGAAGGGCATCAGTATGGTTATCTGTTGACTGGATTAATTTGTGAAATGCTCAAAGAACTTATCATTTTACCGAATTCTAGTTCTAAAGATAAAGAGCCTATCACAAACACAAAACTGATAGATTTTAAGCGAATAGTAGATGATGAAAGAGTACATAAGAAATTTAATCAACTATGTTATGCATTAAAACTGTTACTGCAGAACCAATTTAAAGACCGTGGGGAAAAAAAAATACCATGTGACAAAATTACCAATGAAATTAAAAAAATCGATGAATTTAACACCAGCAATTTTAAAGAATTTTTAACTGGTGAAGAGATGCAAAAGCACTCCATCTCATTAGATTTAGACCGTTACATTGAGCAATTTTGTATTGTCTGTAATGAGCTTAACAACAGGGAATTAAATTCATCGAAGAAACTTAGTATCAAGGATTTGATAAAAAGAATAAAAAAGGAGATTGATGTAACAAACCACTCAGGGTCATCTCCTATTCATATAGAAAATGATGACACAGAAGTCGAGATAGATGAAAAATCAGCAACTATTCTTGATCCTACACATGATGATATCAGTAAGCGTGCAAGTTCTATGATATCCGATGAAAAGCTCAAAAAAATTATTCAGAGACGTGAAGTCCCATTTGTAAGTAATCCACTTTATCTAGCACCCAGTTTATTACATCAGGTATACAACGTATTGCACGATTGTTATCAGGATAAAATGCTCAAAGAAAATAGTACAATCTTTTATGATCAATCTTCTTTGGCATTATGTGGCATGATGTCACTGCTGACTGGTCTGAGTCCTACTATCTTTAAAGATATTAATAATTTGATTGAAAAAGGAAAAATATTAGAAAAAACAAAAGTAAAAAGAATAAAAAAAACAAAAGTAGCAGAAGAAACAGAAGTAATCGAAGTATCTTATTATTGGGTGATTGATCCAAAGTTGAATGTAAATCATTTGGGCATTATGAGTGATAAATTACAGCGCTATAACAAAGCCTCCACTTATAAATGGCATATTCCTAGTGCTTGGATTATTCAATTAAAAAAAAATGTTATTCAAGAACTATCTGTTCCTGAATACAATCGTTTTTTAAGGCAGCTTTTCAAACCGTATAATTTGGACAAGATTTCATGTGGAATTTTAGAAAAGCAAATATATTTCCATCTGAATATGCAGACAGGTGATGATCTCGTAGCACACTTAATGGCAAATCACGATACGAATCATGTGGTTAATTGGTCCTATGAAGGGCGTAATATTGAAGAGATAAATAGACATTTTAAAAGATACATTGATTGTTTAATAAACCGAAAAAAAGGTGATCTATGGAAAAAAGAGCAGCATCCGGGTTATATCTTTGACCGAGAACAACGTATAGGTAGTCAGCGTTGCTGGACTATCAAAGCAGCAACTCAATTTTTTAAAAATCTTTATGCTTATGTACAGACTACTTTAACGAATGATGAAGTCAATCGGATTGAGAAATTAAATGCTTATAGCATTTGGATGTGGCATCTGTCTTTAATTTGCCTCACTGTACGACCCACGATGGGTATGCCAGGTTTGATCAAAAATTATGATTCAAAATCAAAATTTATCTATATTCATGACAAAAAAATTGGTTCACGACAAGAAGGTCGTTTAGTGCCTGTAGTAGGTTATTGGCAAAAGCATTTTGATGCATACAGAGAGTATATAGATAAGACAATCACTGCATTAGGCATGAAATATCTGCAGGAGCAGTGGAAAAAAAATGAATTCATGCTGTGTATTCTTATCCATCCTCAACTGACTTCCAAAAAGCATAGCGTTGACTTTATAGAAATAGCAGACAATCTTACTTTGGCACCAATGTCAGCAGCTTTTGTGACGCATTACTTGAAAGAAACAGTTCAGATTTATAAAAACTGGCCAAGGCATTTTAGCAAAAACCATCTTGAACTCAGCAGTGATATTCATAATACCCTTTATGCACATGATGGTATTGCCATGGGGTTTGGCCATACTTCATCCTTAAGTCCTTTTCATTACAAAACAGAAATTCAACAACAGGTTGAAGCGTTACTGAAAAAATTAGAAATTTTGGAGCTAGACTTGTTTACCCAGGAAAAATCGCGTGATTAACAAAGAACTAAATCAAGAGATTCTAGAGCAATTACAAAATGCGATTGAAACAGAAACAAAAGCAATTTTTAATCAAATTTCTGAGCTGATTGATCATAAATATACTCAGAAAAAGGTGAATGGTGTCGAGATTGATTTTAAACTTCTTGATCAACGAATTGCTGATAAATTTACAAACTATCAGCAAGTTTTAATAAAAGTTTGTGAGCATTCCCAGCTCAAAAAATATTTCCGCTCTTACCTCAAGGAGTGTTTTAAACACTTTAAAATTATTTGTGAACAAGAGTATCAGGAGTGGCAAAAAAAAAATCCAGATCATGCAAAAATTTACGATATTAAATTACCAGATTGGAAAATAGCAACATTACCGCGCCGCGATAATATTTTAACAGAGGACAAGTTGTGTTATGGAGCTATTCTTGCTGATTTTAAAGAAAAATTTTATGAAAAGTGGAGCTATTCTCTTAATAAAAAGACTCAAAATATAAGTTTACAATCTACAGTTGAAGCTCAGCAAAACTTAGTAAACATATTATTTGAATGTCTATGTATATCATTAATTTTCGATCAAGGATGTATTCATCCTGAACGGCTTATTGCAATTCATGATGCAATTTTTGAAATGAATCTAGACAGTGGACTGTTGCCAATTTACTCTGGTTCAAAGAATCATGCCTACGTTTTCTCATACACTCTCTCATCTCAAAAATATGGCAATTTCTACCGTTATGATAGCCAAGGAGATGTGGAATTATGGCAAACACAGCAAATATATTTTAACGCAATCTCAATGCTTTGTTATTTGCGTATCCGAGAGCATCTTCATGGTAACCAAGGTTATGCATTACAGTTTACATCGCCTCTTAGTATTTGGCAGCAAACACACGATGATCAAGATCAAAAAGTTAAGCGGGAAGATTTACTTTATAAGCGGCTAAAAGCACACTTTAAAGATGTTGTTCCTGATCATCAATTTATCAAAGAGTTTGAGCGACGTCGTTTTTCTGCTTTCAAGCATATTGATTATGTTCTTTGGCAGGAGATTCCAAATTTAGATCTATTGAGTACAAGTGTACTTAATAACAAAATTATCACTACGCCTTTGATATATGAACAGCATATAGCTATTTATCATCAGCTTGATACCTGGAAAACGATTCAAGAAAGAATTGAAAATACTCATCACACTGTAGAGCTTTCTGTTTTTACTAGTGATCAGAACGTTAAAGTTTATAATGATAAACGGATGGGTAAACGTAATGATATAAAATCATTGCTTTTATCATTTAGTGAAGATGGTAAAGAGTTGACACTAGCCAAGTTTAATGAAGCTTTGAACACAAGTATTAATAAATCAGAGGGCGATATACGTTCCTATGAAGCTGGAGAGGGGGAATATATTGATTATGTGGTGGCAATCGCACATTTACGGATATGCCAATGGTTAAAGTATGAGCTAGGTTACAATTCTGGCTCTGGTAAAGCATCACTTCAGGTGGCATCGATAAAACGTTATTATCACAGCTTCGTTTCTGACTTTTTAATTTACATTTTAGAATATCAAATAAATTTGAATAATGCCATCGAAGAACAATTTGAAGAAATGTATGAGTACCTTATTTTAGAAAAATCAATGAAAGATCAGGAAAAGCAGGAAACAATCGCTGAGAAAAATGATAATAAAAAGCACGACACCTCTGGCTATTCTTTCGCGAGGTTAAAAACATTTCATCAGTATTTGGTCAACAAGCATGATGCACCAGTAGTAGCGTACTTGTATGAACATCAGAGAGACAGCGGGAAATTTTTAAAAACACGGACCATTAGTCCGCAGATGTTTGAATTAATGATGAAAATTGTGAAAAATTATCCACACATTTTAGGCATTTCAGGGAATGAAATAGTTGCATTGCAATGGGTCTATCGACTCGCATTTAGACTAGGTTTGCGTATTGATGAAGTGACAGGCATCCGTCTCAATGATTTTGACTCTGCACAGCTTCGAAGTCATCTTAAAAATAATCGTTTATATTACGAAGCAAAGTCAGATCCTAAAGATACGACTTCAAATGAATCATCCAATTCAGATATTGAAAATCTGGTTTTAAAAATTCATTCCAACTCTCACCGTAATGTTAAAAACGAAAATGCAAATCGTCAGTTTGATTTATCCTATTTTTTAAATCCAAATGAATTTAAAGAGTTCTGTGATTTTTATAAAAAATATTTAGCTGCTTCTTTGGGCGAAGCGGAATTACAAGTACAGAATACATTACTCTTCACCTTTGAAAATCAACAATTATCAAAAATCACTAGGAGCTTGTTTAATCTGGTATTAGGGACAAGTGATCATTCATATACATTTCACGCATTTAGGCATAGTGCTGCATCACACTTAGCAATTTTATTGAAAGGCAGCCACCAGCTTATCTGTAGTTTTACTGACTATGACTCTAGGTTTGTAGGTAGGCTTAAAAAGCATATATTGCAAAATATCGATCATGCATCATTACATAGCGCAGATGTATGGCAACGTTTAGCACATCTAATGGGGCATGAAGACTTTAACGTGACCGCAAGTAGCTATATACATCATCTTAATATTTTAATTGCAGACATGTTTTATACAGCAAAACGTGAATATCAGCCTGAATTGATTGGTGCATTACTAAAAAATAGCAAAATTATTAATGCTCAATTTAAATCCTTAAAGATATCTGAGGATGAATCAGCTTTTAACATTCTTCAAAAATCTAAGTTTTTTTTAAAGGTTTTTGAAAAACATAATGATCCAAAGCAATTCTTAAAAAAAGAT
The DNA here is from genome assembly GCF_013417155.1 of Acinetobacter sp. YH16052. Taxonomy (GTDB): domain Bacteria; phylum Pseudomonadota; class Gammaproteobacteria; order Pseudomonadales; family Moraxellaceae; genus Acinetobacter. Next base: position 40,339 of record NZ_VPEO01000019.1, read on the forward strand.
GAAATTGAAAAAAAACAAATGAGTTTTTTATATCCAAAAAGATTTCTAGAATCATATCAGGAATGGAAAGCAAATGACCGGATCATAAATCCTGAAGACCAGCTTGTTAACTTAATAAAGTCAATTAGTAGACAATTTTATATTTATAAAGATAAAGAAATAGCTAGAAGTGAGGAGCGTGATCTGCAAGAAATGGATTTAAATTGGGAGCGAATGATCAATTGGTCGTATTTATATGGAATATGCCAGCCATTCATAATTGACAAAGAAATTACCCCAAAAGAAATTAAAAATTTTTATTATATTTTGGAAAATAAAATTTCATTGAAAAATGATCGATCAGTTTTAGTTTTTGAAGCAGTCTGTCAAAAAGATTTAAAATTGTACGATTCATTTGTGGAGATTATTACCAAAATATATTCAGACGTAGAATCCTACTTAGATATAGAAAAATCAAGTTCAAGTGATTTTGATAAAAAAATAGGGAGTGAAGTTAAAATAAAATATTATAAAATTAGTAATAAAAAAGCAGATTCAAAGCATCATCTGATACAAAAAATTGTACTACAAAGTATCTTTTTTAAGATGAAATGCCTTGGAGTACCTTCCCTGGGTCAAAAGAAAATGGTCTAAAATGTTTTACCGGAGCAGTAGGGGGCTACAGTTTTTTTATATTAAAAAAATATATAAAAAACAGTGGTATATAACTTTATGTAATTCATGTTTGATTATTTTTTCATTATTTATGTAAGGTTCCTCTTTTTTTTTGGTCAAAAAAAGGGACACTAAGAGGGAGGTGTGCACTCTGTGAGGTTGATTTTTGATAATTTTTTTTCTTGAGAATAGCCTGGACGAGAGATTATCAAAAAAAAATACTCAATAAATAAAAAGATTTTGTATGAATCACAGAAGAAAATAATATTAAATTTAATTGTATTTTTTTATTATTCTTGTAAATTTATTCGGATATTATTTTTTAAATTTAATCTATAAAATATAAAATTATATATAAGGTAAATTTTATAGACTAGTGAGTTAATACAAATTATTTACCATATAAATTGATTTGTTTTATTCTGTAAAATAGGGAAATTAGTTTTTATTTTTTATAAATAAAAAAAATAATTTTGCTAGATTTATAATATTAAATACAGCATAGAAAACTGGGTTGTGTTTTTGGTTTGATTTTATAAGCTAATTTTTAAATAGCCTAAGCAAATATATTTCAGAAAAATAGCCCAAGCCTTTGCTTTTTAAACCTGCTGTTTTACAAAGCAAAGGCTTGGGAGTCCACCAATATGATTATTTTTAGATTTTAATGAGATCCCAAAAAATGGAGAAGATAAATTAATTAGCTTAGGTAATCCTTCTATAAGTATGCAGCATAGATTTTGAGCTAAACACGCATCCTTGTATGTAGGTAAAATACAGGGATTTTTTCGGCTAAAATTTTGAAAAAATTAAGCCAGCATTCAATTTTAAAATATCACTAAAAAATGAATAAAAAATTCTAATTTGGTTTGACCAAAGAAAAAGATACCCATATGATAATTACATTACAGCAAAATCTGTAATCGGGCGTGGAAACCTGAAAATTACTACAGAAGCATTAAAACCGCTTTAGCGGTTTTTTGTGCTTATTATGCTTAGTTTGCCATTATGGTAGGCCAGGCAGGGCAGTCTATGACTGGCCGTCTTCTGTAGTGCGGTATTTCCACCCCTGTTTGGTCTACCTCCATCTCGTGGAAAAGATGGTTGTAGATAGTCAACTCTAAACTACAGGTACTAAACATGAAGATTTTATTATCTAATCCCCCCATTTCTCTTAGGTCTCTTTTGTTAGCGCTGACTGGATATTGACGGTCATTTAATTCACAGCTTTAACCAAATCCAACTATATACATTTTCAAATTTCGTACTTGTGCGAAAGTAGGAAAGTGTTGCCTGGAGAAAATAAGAAATGGGTTCTACACGACTATTGACCAATATTATTCAGCGTAAAGTCATGTTGCCAGAAGAAATGACACCTTCAATGCAGCGTGACAATTTTGAAGTGGCACTGACTGATTTTGAAAAGCATCCAATCATCAAATGTTTATTTAAGGCGGATAACCAGCGTTCTACGGAATGTTGGAGCGTGCAAGAAATTGCAAACTTTATTGAGGATTGCACAGAAGATCAAAACATCAATTTATGCATTTTGTATTGGAAAGATATACACGGCAATATTTACATTATTGATGGAGCACATCGTCTTTCCTGTATCTATGCGTGGATTAATAGATATTTTGCGGATGAGCAAGTCACTCAAGCACCTAATTTCAATGATCCACAAAAACAAGATATTCGTTACCTCCGCAATTATTTAGGAGATCTCGCTGATTTTCAAAAAATTTGTACTGATGCCGAATTCGCAGAAAAAAAATCGAAATTAGGCGATATTAAAATCAGTTTCAGGCAGGTACTGGGAACTCCGGAAGATGCGCGACGGGTATTTCAATCGATTAACTCAGATACTAAACGTTTAGATAAATATGAGGAATATCACCTAAGAAATCGCGGTAGTGACGCGTATTATGCGATCTATGCCTGTTGTTATATCAATGACAATAAATCTAACCTAGAAGAGCTCCAATATACACGTTTAAATGGGTTGATTGAGTTAGGGGAGAGGATCCACCAGCTACTTTTTTCGACCATTTTATTAGACAATGAAATGAGTCATGGCAAAAAAATTGGCTTGGTCAATGAGCTGATGAATATCATTGCGGGTGATCAGATTCATAATATTATGAGTCTGAATCAGGGGGAGCGCGTTGAAAACCTAATGTCGCATCTGTTGACCATTCTTTGCAGAATAGCGACGCCTGTAAAAAATGCTGGGGTTCCGAGTTTGGGCTTACATCCATACTTATATTTTTATAAGGATCAGCGTTTTCAGATTACTTCTTTTCTTGCATGGTTTTCAATTGTGTATGAAATTCATGAAAGCCGCATGCAGATTCATCATCGAAAGATTAGTTTCAAGGACTTCACCCGGGTACGCCGTAGTATTGAGTTCTTGATCGCCAATTTCCCCGTGGCGACCACCGAAACGGTCGGCAAGTTCGGCAGTGGTATCAAGGGCTATGATCGGCTACAAATTGTCTATAAAGCCTTTATTTGCTTAAGCTTGGAAATGGAGGTTGATTTTGATGATGAGAAATGCCTGAATACCTTTATTCTGTCCATGTCTAAGGCCTTCAAGTACATAAACTTTAACGAGTTCTATGTCGAAAGGTTTTTGGGTGGTTATGATGATGCAGTAGTCAAGAATGTGGTGGGATATGTGGAGTCGATTAGTCCAATTTCTCGGTCAAAGCCAAAGGCCTTTTCGGCATTAACCAAGAGTCTGCTTAAGCACAATTTTGTGGTGGGTAATCATAACTTTTGCCTCATTTGTGATGGATTGATCTATCTTGATTCTACTGAATCGGATCATAGGATTGCCAAAGCCGTAGGTGGGCAAGGCGTTCTAGAGAATGGTCTGCTGGTTCATCCCATCTGTAATAGGATGAAATCAGATCTGAGCCTGGAAGAGATTAGAGCGGATTTGTTTGGTGAATTACTGTATTGAGCAGCAGAGGGGGTAAATTAATTTTCTAAAATTTATCAATGATTTAACTTTTGATATATTCAGCCAATGTGGTTGTTTTTAATTCACTTTAGAATCACAACCAGAAACTAGCTGTAGTTTCTGAATGACCGTCAAGGTCCTTAGTTTTGCCTATAGATTCCCCCTATGGGCATTTTTTTTGATCAAAAACATGTATAGGTGACTTTAAAATAAACCTTTTAGCAATTCATACGCAATAAGGCTGATACCATTAGCACAATAAAAATGAGTTCCACTCTAGTTAACATCTTAGTTCCATTTACTTTTCACTTAATTTATATAGCAGTTAACTCGTAGCATCAATGAAATAACATAACATGGAAAATAATCAAAAAGACAGAATTTGGATTTTGATCAGATCTGCTGTTTACATGCTTCTAAAGTAGCTTTGAATGTTTCACTTAACCTTTAAACTTTTTCTAAAATTAAATATATTTACATATACGTTCTAAAATTTGATAGAATTTATTAAAACTTTAGATTCTAAGTGTAAATAATGAGAAGCGCTAATATTCGACGTGATGGCTACTTAAAATTTCTGAATACATGGCAAGACCGTGATGTCATTAAAGTACTTTCAGGTGTGCGTCGCTCTGGAAAATCCACCTTATTGGCGATGTTTCAACAAGACCTAAAAGCACAGGGCGTACAAGCCGAAAACATCATTGCCATCAACTTCGAATTTATGGAATTTGAAGAACTCACCGATTACCGTAAACTACATGATTATGTATTATCCAAAGTTGATAAAAGTAAAAAAAACTATGTTTTTTTAGATGAAATACAACATGTTACAAATTTTGAGAAAGTAGTCGACTCTTTATATGTTCGGGATTATATCGATTTATATATTACAGGCTCAAATGCATTCTTTCTAAGTGGAGAACTTGCGACTTTACTTACAGGACGCTATATAGAGCAACATGTTTTACCTCTGTCATTCCAAGAATTTAAACAGTGGCATATTGAAAATAATCCGATCATCCAACAATTATCCAATCGTGATTTGTATGCCATGTATACGCGCAGTAGTTTCCCTTATACGCTTGCCATGACTAGCCAGCAGGAAACCTATGATTACTTGCAAGCGGTCTATGCCAGTGTAATGTTTAAAGATGTTATTCCCCGTTTGAATACTGCCGATATTAACTCTCTCGAGCGTGTCGCAAGATATTTGGCAAGCGTGACAGGCTCACCTATTTCCATCAATAAAATTAAAAATACCTTTGTTTCAAGTGGGGTTAAGATTTCATTTGAAACAGTAAAACGCTATATTCAGGGCTTACAGGACAGTTTGCTATTTTATAGTGCCGCACAGTTTAAAGTACGCGGGCGTGAGTTATTACAATCCTCTGAAAAATACTATTTAGTTGATGTCGGATTGCGCCGGATTATGTTGCCTGATGCTAATGCTGATCAAGGTCATATCTTAGAAAATGTGATTTATCTTGAGCTTGTCAGACGAGGTTATACGGTCTATGTAGGGCGGGTTGATGAATATGAAATTGATTTTGTTGCTGTCGATACTTTTCAGAATTTAACTTATTATCAGGTGGCATTAGAAACGCTCAATGAGGAGACACTCAGCCGAGAATTACGTCCATTACAGAAAATTTCTGATTCGTATCCCAAGTATTTGCTTACCTTAGACACGATAGGGACTGAAGCGAATTATAATGGTATTGTAAAAATGAATGCTCTCGATTGGTTGCTATCTGAAAATAAGTAAAGTTGAGGGTAGACATGGATACTCTTATTTATTAATTAAAACTCAAAGACTTTTCAGCATCATTCAAGAATGTATTCAAGCATAATTTCTGCTCCAATTGTGATGGATCGATTTACCTCGATTCGATTGAGTCAGACTATCATGATTGAGCCAGAGTCGCTTACTGAAAGTAGCGAGAATTGCGCTGGAGTTTCTGAAGGATATTAATTCCGGCACTGTTGCAAATAGAGATTTGAGTCGATGATGTTCCCTTTAAAAAGTACTTAGAGACCGAAAACCCTGTTGATTAGACACACTTCACCCTGAGGCTGACCATAATAAAATGACGATGCTTGTCCTTTACGTAGTGCACGCATGACTTCAATACCTTTAATTGTGGCATAAGCCGTCTTCATAGATTTGAATCCTAATGTGGCCCTGATGATCCGCTTTAGCTTGCCATGATCACATTCAATCACGTTATTTTTATACTTAATCTGCCTGTGCTCAAGGTCTGGTGGACATTTACCTTCCCGTTTTAACCGTGATAAAGCACGTCCATATGTGGGTGCTTTATCCGTGTTGATCACTTGTGGAATTTGCCACTTCTTCACATTATTTAAAATTTTTCCAAGAAAACAATATGCTGATTTGGTATTACGTCTAGAAGAAAGATAAAAATCAATGGTATCGCCACGTTGATCGACTGCACGATACAGATAAGACCATCGTCCATTCACTTTTACATAGGTTTCATCAATATGCCACGAGCTCAGATCTGTAGGATTACGCCAATACCAGCGTAAACGTTTTTCTATTTCAGGAGCATAACGTTGAACCCAACGGTAAATAGTCGTGTGATCAACATTCACACCCCGTTCGGCCAGCATTTCCTGCAGTTCACGATAGCTAATGCCATATTTACAATACCAGCGCACAGCCCAAAGAATGATTTCGCCCTGAAAATGCCGACCATGGAAAGGATTCATATGCTGCACCTTTAGCTAAAACAGTCTTCAGCTTACCATTCGTGGTTATTTGCAACAGTGCCAATAGAAGTGTAATACAGGAAAATGGTAAGGTTTATCAGCCTAGTCATCTGTCCATTATGTAGAAAGAGCAGCACTTTAATGTTTATGCTGTTCCAATGTATTACATTCCGTACTTTCTATTTGTAACGTAATTTCAGTAATACTATGATTATGTTTTAGAACGTCTAAGGCCTTTTGATAGAGTTGATCTGTATTGCTATTCGGAGCAACCAAATGAGCAGTTAAATGAATATTTTTTGAGGATATAGCCCAGACTTTCAACTGATGAATCCCTTCAACACCCTCTAGCATCAATAAATCATTTCTTAACGACTCAATATCAATCTCATCAGGAACTCCTTCAAGCAGAATATTAATACTTTGTTTTAATAAAATCCAAGTTCGAGGTAAGACCCAGAAGCCAATTAACACAGCGATTACGGTATCAACCCACATCCACTGGGTAAAATAAATAACTATTCCTCCGATAATCACGCCTATCGATCCTAGAGCATCACTAAGAACTTCTAAATATGCACCTTTTATATTTAGACTTCCTTCAGCACTAGCAGAAAGGATTTTCATTGAAATCAAATTTACGACCAAACCAATGACCGCGACAATCATCATTTCAACACTTTGAATTTCAGCAGGGTTCGTAAAACGTTGATAAGCTTCATATACAATATATATTGCTACCACAAAAAGCATCACCGCATTAAACAGAGCCGCTAAAATTTCAAATCGCTGATAGCCAAAAGTTCTTTTATCATCTGCGGCTTTTTTACCAATTTTGATAGCGGCAAGAGCAATAGCTAAAGCGGCTACATCAGTAAACATATGAGCTGCATCAGATAACAAAGCCAAACTTTGGGTAATAAAAGCAGCGACAACTTCTACTATTAAAAAAGTAGTCGTTAAACCTAAGGCAACCATTAACTTCTTACTATTTTCTTCAGTAACAACCGCATGGCTATGATCATGATGTTCTGACATAAAATATTTTCCTTATTCTATTTATGATGAGCAGAGATATTGGATAACAGCCAATATCTCTGCTGTAAATCGACTAATCTATTGGATTAAGAAACTTTCTTTTCATTCATCCAGCGGTACAGTACGGGCAATAAAACCAATGTAAGCAGGGTAGAGGAGATAATTCCTCCAATAACCACTGTTGCTAAAGGTCTCTGTACTTCTGCCCCAGTTCCGGTTGCCAAAGCCATCGGGACAAACCCAAGGGACGCCACACAAGCGGTCATCAGCACAGGTCTAAGACGCAAAATTGCACCCTGCCACGTTGCATAATAAAGGTCATATTGTTGTCGCAACTCTTTGATAAAGGTGAGCATGACTAAGCCATTCAGTACAGCCACCCCCGATAGTGCAATGAAGCCAACCCCTGCTGACATGGATAATGGAATGTCACGCAACCACAACGCGATTAAGCCTCCACATAAGGCAAACGGTACACCACTAAAGACCAGTAAGCTTTCTTTGATATTATGGAATACAGCCATCAATAAAATAAAGATCGTCAACAATGCGAGCGGAACCACCAATTGCATACGCGCTTTTGCAGACATCAGATTTTGAAATTGACCGCCATAATCTATCCAATAACCGCTTGGTAATTCCTGTTTGGATAACGTGCTCTGAAGCTCTGTTACGAATGAGCCTAAATCACGTCCTTCTACATTTGCAGTAATAACCACTCGACGTTTACCATTTTCACGGCTGACCTGATTAATACCCAGGATATTTTCAACGCGTGCCACATCTTGCAGTTGGACTAAACCACCATTCGGCAATTGAATAGGAAGTACCGCTAACTGTTCAGGACTACGCTGGGATTCATCTAGACGGATGACAAAATCAAAACGCTTGTCTCCCTGTAAAATTGTTCCAACATTCTGGCCACCGACACTTGTAGCTACCAGATCCTGAATTGCTCTTACCGACAAGCCATATTGTGCAGCTCTGGACTTATCCACCTCTACATTCAACAAGGGTAAGCCACTGGTCTGTTCTACATTAACGGCTGTCGCGCCTGAAATTGAGTTAATTTTTTGAGAAATTTTATTCGCTTCGCGATTTAGAATCTCCATGTCATCACCAAATAATTTGACACCCACATCACTTCGCACCCCTGAAATTAACTCGTTAAAGCGCAGTTCAATGGGTTGCGAGAACTCACTGTTATTTCCCGGCAATGTCGCTAAGAAAGTAATCATTCTTTGGCGAAGCTCATCAATCGTTTGTTTTGGATCAGGCCATTCATCATGAGGTTTTAACAGTACCACGCCATCTGAAATGTTGGGTGGCATAACATCTGTGGCCACTTCTGCTGTACCGGTACGGGCAAAGATCGCTTTAATTTCAGGAAATTCTTTCAACAGTAACTTTTCAGTATTTTCCTGCATTCTCAGTGACTGTTCTAACCCTGTACTTGGGGAACGCATTTGCTGAACAGCAAAATCACCTTCACCCAGTTGAGGTGCAAACTCGCTACCTGTTTGAGTGGCTAGCACGCCCGTAAGCACTAAAATACAGGCAGCCACAATAGTCACAAATAAACGAAGCTCATAGGCTTTATCTAAAAGCAGTTCATATTTGGTTTTAAGCCAATGCATCCAGCGACTTTCGGTTTCCTTGACTTCTCCAGTGACAAATAGGGCAACTGCGGCTGGCACAAAAGTGACAGATAAAATCATGGCCCCAATTAAAGCCAGTACAACAGTCATTGCCATAGGATGGAAAAGTTTGGCTTCTACACCCGTCAGGGTAAAGATAGGTAGATAAACCACCAAAATAATTAACTGTCCAAAAATCAGAGGACGACGCGCCTGTTTTGCAGCCAAGAAGACTTCTTTAAATCTTTCAGAACGGCTAAGTAAACCACCTTTCAGCTTCTGAGCTTCTGCTAGCCGACGGATACAGTTTTCTACAATAACCACTGCACCATCAATAATAATACCGAAGTCCAGTGCCCCTAAACTCATCAGATTTGCACTAATCTTCTGCTCTGCCATTCCCGTCAAGGTAAACAGCATTGACAGTGGAATAACGCAAGCCGTGATCAGCGCAGCACGGAAATTACCTAGAAAGAGAAATAAAATAACAATGACGAGGATTGCACCCTCAATCAAATTTTTCTGAACGGTTTTGATCGCCCGATCAACCAAATGCGTACGGTCATACACAGTCTCAATCACCACACCTTTAGGTAGCGATTGCTGGATCGATTGCACCTTTTCATCAATGGCTTGAGCAACGGTACGGCTATTTTCTCCCATCATCATCATGGCAATACCCAATACAGTTTCTTCACCATTATAGGTTGCAGCCCCTGTTCTCAAGTCATGACCAATTGAGACATTGGCGACATCTGCCACCCGAATCGGATAGCCGTTTTTATTGGCAATACTGATGTTCTGGATATCTTCAATCGTGTTTAAAGTGCCGGGAACACGAACCGTTAGCTGTTGTCCATTTTTCTCAATATAGCCAGCACCACGGTTTTCATTATTCTCTGTTAAGGCAGTTTGTAAATCAGACAAAGGAATTTGCAATTGTTGCAATCGGTTCAGATCAGGGGCAACCACATAGGTTTTATTAAAGCCACCGATACTGTTGATCTCAGCAACGCCTTTTACGCGCTGTAATTGCGGTCTTACAATCCAATCCTGAATTTCACGTAAATCCATCGCCGAATAAGGGGTTCCATCCGGCTTTTTAGCATTTGGTTCGGCTTTAATCACCCATTGATAGATTTCACCTAAACCTGTCGAAATAGGCGACATGTTAGGTTGCACATCTTCAGGCATTTCTCCCATTGCTTCTTGCAAGCGCTGGTTGATAAGCTGTCTGGCCCAGTAAATATCCGTGCCATCTTCAAAAATGATGGTCACTTGCGATAAGCCGTAGCGTGAAATCGAACGGGTTTGTTCCATTTTCGGCATGCCTGACATGGCATTCTCGATTGGATATGTAATCCGCTGTTCCATTTCTAAAGCCGTAAAACCATTGGCTGAAGTGTTAATCTGCACCTGAGTATTGGTAATATCTGGTACAGCATCAATCGGTAACTTTTGATAACTATAAATACCAATAGCAATCCAAGCCGCAATAAACAGCATGACCCAGATTGCGTTATGGATAGAAAACTGGATCAGTCGATCAAACAGTCCTTCAGGTTTTACCGATTCGTGGTCTGGAATTTGAGGAGTTTCAGTGCTCATGTGAAGCCTCTCCTTTTTCCAGCTCGGATTTCAGTAAAAAACTGCCTTGAGCGGCATATTTTTGTCCCTGACTAAGCCCACTCACCACTTCAATCCATTGGCTCTCCCCAGATGATTGCCCTAATTTCACCGGTTGCGGACTGAATTCAACTTTTTGTCCATGCTGAGTGGCGACAAAAACCACATCTTTTCCATCGACATTCTGAACTGCGGACTTAAGTACCCGTAATGCGGTACTTTCACTCCGTTGTTGCAACTGTACGTTCACCATCAAGTTTGGACGTAATTCGGTTGCATTCGATTCAACTTTTGCTCGCACCTGAAGACGACCTGTTTGAATATCCGCTTCAGTATTTAAAGTCTGAATAACAGCCTGATAGACCTTTTCCGTTTGCAAGGATTTAAATTCGATCTTTTGATTCGGGGCTAAGCCCATAATTTCAGAATTTGGAACAATAAACTCAAGCCAGAGTTGATCTAACCGGTCTATCGTAAAGAGTTGATCGGCTAACTGAACATTTTCCCCGAGAACCAAATCCTTTTTACTGATCACGCCAGAAATGGGAGCTTTCAAAATATAGCGTCCGTTACTGGCATTCACTGCACCAAATGCACTTAAACGTGATTGGGCCGCTTGAACCTGAATTTGTGCCCGTTTATAGCTGTTATAAGCACGTTGATAGTCCTGTTTTGCTGAAATGCCCTGTGACCAAAGCTGACGCTCACGATCATAGTCTTGTTTCGCCAGTTCAAGGTTGGTTTGTTCAATTTTAAGATTGGCCTGCTGATCAACTAGATCAGGAACAAGCAACGCAGCCAAAGGCTGTCCTTTCTGAACTTTTTGACCGAGTTCTACATAAACATTTTCTACATGACCGCTAAAACTCGGTGAGACATGCGCTTGCTGATCCGTATTCACATTCAGTTTGGCAGGATAAGAACTTAATTTAACCACCGGACCTTGATCGACCGCTGATAACTGTATGCCCTGTTCCACCAGTTGCTTGGCCGTCAGGCTCACGCCTTCTGCATGCTCTTCGGTTTCACCGCCATGTTCTTCACTTCCATGTTCCTCTGCGCCTTCTTCCTCTGCATGTTCATCTGATGTTTCAGATTTATTCTTACCAGTTAAGATCAAGAAAATACTGAGGAGTACGGTTGCGCCGATGACCAAACCAATCAGTAGAGGTTGAGAGATTTTTCCGCTCTGTTTTTTTAAGCTGTTTTTAAGATCGAACATGTTAATTTCCCCCACCAATGACAGGCATGGCCTGTATGTCTTGCCATAAGTTTTGATTGATTTGTGCAATAGCATCTTTCGACATGACTTCACTTGGGCTAATGCCTAAGCTCAAACTTTCTGCTTCAATGGCCTTTTGCCAGCCATCCCGTAACAACTGGACTTTACGCAGACGGATGTCTTGTAATTGAAGCGTAGCTTGCTGAACATCGGTTAAAGCAAACTTGCCTGCCAAGAAACCTTGTAGCGTCTTACTTTGAACTTGAGTCGCCAAAGGAATTTGAGTCTCGTCAACGACTTTGAATTGCAGCTCTAAACCCTGCAACTCGGTTAAAATTGTGCCTATTTGCAGCGCATTTTGCTTTAGATAAAACTCTTTCTGACGCTCTAATAAGTTCATTTTTTCTTGCGCGATTTTTATGCCATTTTGCTGACGATCGAAAATATTAAGCGGTACACTGACTCCGACTACTAATTGATTTTGTGTGGAGTTTTCCAAGGATTGGGTGCGGTTGACACCTAGGTTTAAAGTGGGGTTAGGACGTGCCTTTGCCCTTAGTTGATCAACCGTTGCTTGAGACTCTAATACCAGTAAAGCTCGATATTTCTCAACGTAGTTTTCCGCTAAATATTCTTGAACCTGCTGATGAGTCGATTTTGGCCAGAGCTTTTGTGAAGAGAGGTTTACCTGCAATGACTTATCAGAGGTTCCCCATAAATTTGATAATTGTTGGGTGGCCACTTGGACTTGTAAGTCGGCCTGTCTAAAAAGACGGATATTTTCAGCATGACTTAAACGTGCGCGATTCACATCTACTTGCGCGATACCGCCCGCAGTAAAGCGCTTCTCGATCGCTTTAAGGTTTTCTTCGCTCACCCGAAGTTGTTCATTGACAATGTTTCTTTCAAGTTCGGCAATGGCCAGTTGTGACCATACATATTTCACTGCAAGCTCAATTTGCGCTTGATAAATCTTCTGCTTCAGTGCTGTTTTATCTGTAGAGAGACTGGCTAATTTTTGGTTTGCTTTTCGCTCACCAAAAATATCCAAAGGTTGTGATATACCGATGGCAAGCTCTTTTTCATTATTTGAACCAAAGCCCGTTTGTTCAACTGACAATTCAGGATTTTTAAACAGCTTACTTTGCTGAAGATTCGTGGCATTAATACTATTTTGCGTTTCCCAGAAATTTTGGGACGCTTGATATTGGTTAACCTGCTCAATAGCTTGCTGCAGCGTTAAATCTTGAGTACTGGCGACTACGGAAGTACTGAAGCTGATCATTGCAGATAGCAAGATACCGCTACCTAAGGCTGACCAGGATAAATTCAGGATGGAGGTATCCTGATGTAATTTGTTTTTTGACATGAAAATGCCCCACGCATAATGAAATTAGGAGTGGTGGGCTTTTATAAGACTACCCCACCAATAGTAGGGGCAAATCAGGAGGGGGTGTTAATTGATTCAGATAAGGGGATTTATAAAAAGTTATTCCCAAATAAGTTGGGGTAATGCCGGTCTCAAAATTAGCTTTAAGCTTCAGATCATCGGGTGGGTCAATCTGAATCACGATTGTATTTGAGAAATGACTGCACTTTTCGTTAAAACAAACCTTCTGACAATAGTCATAAATTTCTTTATAGTTTTCTAGGGAATAAAGTGCTTGACGAGGACTATCACTCTTTTCGTCTAAATCGATTGGATTAGAGAGTATTGAATTGGGTATGTTTGGCATTTCATGCAGACAAGCAGCCTCTGCCACACTCCAAATATTCTGGAATGTGAATAAGAGTACCAATATCTGGATTAGAAATGTTTTTCTCTTCATACACAAATCTGTATTTAAAACACCAATCGGAAGCTAACCAAAGCTATCTAAGATCTGATCACAAAATTTAAGTCACCTTAATCTTTTTTCAGCCTTAAGTAAAGATATACAGAGTTTTTGAAAAAAGCATAGGTCTAGATAATCAAGCTAGATTTTTTAGAACTCCACATTGGTCAATTGTACATAAACCATCACAAGTACCTCTTAAATCAGATAATTGTTCAATAAGCTTTTGTTGCTTGATTATATTTTCTCTGATAGCACTGACATGTAAGTCAATTAATTCATTCACATCTGAACAATTTTTCTCAGGTTTGTCTTTATAGGTAAGTAATTGACGAATTTCATTCAAACTCATATTTAAAGTTCGGCAATTCAAAATAAACTTAATTCGCTCAACATAGCCTATATCGTAAAGGCGGTAATTTCCTTCCGTTCTTTCGGGTTCCGGAATTAAACCTTCCTTTTCATAAAACCTAATTGTTAATACTGAACATGAGGTTTTTTTAGAGAGTTCACCAATTTTTAAATGCATTGAGTTGGTATTTCCAAAAAATCTTGACTCTATAGTAACTATAGGGATTCTAATATTCAAAGTTTATAAATTTTTTTAATGGGTATAACTATGAGTGGCTGTGGATGTAGTAAAGAAACACCATGCAAAGATAAGAAATCTCAACAAGAAAATCATCCATCAATTGCAGAAGCAAGCAATTCAAAGAATTGTGATAATACGCCTAGCTGTTGTGGTGAAGAGGAAGAAGAAAAATCTTCATCTCCTTGCTGTAACACTTCAAACAGTTGTGAAGATACCGCTCAATCCTGTTGTGGTTCTGATCCCAAAGAAAATTTAAGCACTGAAAACGTTTTAAAAGATTCGCACTACATGAGTGAATACTTAGTTCCCAAAATGGATTGTTCTGCGGAAGAACAGATGGTTCGTATGGCGCTATCTTCAATTGATGGTGTTCAAAAACTCATCTTTGATTTACCTAACCGGTCTTTAAAGGTTCTACATAATCAAAAAGATGAAAATATAACTACCAAACTTGAAGCTTTGGGTTTTGGTGCAAAGCTTGTGAAGACTGAAACTTATATAAGCAATCAACAGGCTAAGCAAACAAGTACCTATACCATTCCTAAAATGGATTGCTCTGCTGAAGAGCAAATGGTCCGTATGGCTCTTGCAGATATTGAAGCAGTTAAAGGTCTTACTTTTGATCTTCCCAATCGAAAACTGAAAGTCTTCCATAATGAAGGGATTCAGCAAATTACGGCCAAACTTGAAGGACTGGGTTTTGGGGCGAAACTTGATGAAACACAGCTTTCTTCAGGCGATATACCTAATGAACCTGATCCTGTGAGACAAGCTAAAGTACTTAAACTGTTATTAGGCATTAATGCTCTACTTTTCTTTATAGAATTCATCAGCGGAATTATTGCTGCGTCTACAGGATTGATTGCTGATTCTCTAGATATGTTTGCCGATGCAGCCGTTTATGGTATTGCGCTATATGCCGTCGGAAAAGCTGCGAAATATCAAGTGAAAGCAGCCCATTTCGCAGGTTGGATTCAGTTATTACTTGCTGTCATCGTGATTATTGATGTCATTAGACGATTCATGTTTGGAAGCGAGCCAGAATCAACGCTCATGATTGTTATTGGCCTGCTCGCACTTATAGCTAACGTGACATGCTTATATCTTATTTCTGGTCATCGAGAAGATGGCGCACATATGAAAGCCAGTTGGATTTTCTCGGCGAATGACGTTGTCGTAAATATGGGCGTTATATTTGCCGGTGTACTCGTGGCGTGGACGGGATCAGCTTACCCAGACTTAATCATTGGCATCCTGGTTTCTTTATTCGTGCTTAATGGTGCTCGAAAGATTTTGGCTTTGAAGTAAGAGTATCGAAAATGAATCTATTTCAAGTTAAACAAAATCAGATCGTCAAAATTAGAGATCTCAAAAAAGGTAATCAATACAGTCATACCACTGATCCCGTATTGGAACGGCTCCAACTATTAGGTTTTAGAGAGGGTGAAACTCTACAAGTACTCGCTAAAGGTGTTTTTGGCGGAGATCCTGTTTTAGTTCAAATTGAAACTTCAAGATTCGCATTAAGAAAGAATGAAGCTGAAAGAATTTTTGTAGAGTTAGTATCCAATGAAGATTAAGAACATTGCATTAGTCGGTAATCCAAATTGTGGAAAAACCTCTTTATTTAATACGCTTACTGGTACGCGACAAAAAGTTGCCAACTATGCTGGGGTTACCGTAGAAAGAAAAGAAGGTTCTTTTAAATTACCTTCTGGTGATGCAATACTGATGTGTGCTTAAAAAACAGGAGGGTTTAACTTGGTAAACTATACATACTCATTAGGAGTTTACCATGAGCAAGAAACAGAAGACTTACACCGCAGAATTTAAAGCTGAAGCCATAAAAGCCATTG
>NZ_VPEO01000201.1:0-1069 GCF_013417155.1 Acinetobacter sp. YH16052
ATCTTTAGCCTTCGCTTCTGTATTCCTGATTCATTACGATAAACAGGACTGCTGTGAAAAAAAGTAGTGGTAAAGGAGAAAGTAAGAGAGCTTTTACTATTTTTTCATTTGAGTATTTCACTAATTTAATTCTCTTATCTACTCAATAAATAATAATACTATAACGATTTTATTGGAGGTTTTTTGATTCTATTTAACATAATAGAGCTTATACGAAACGCAATTTAAAATATTTTTATTTATCAATAATTTAAAAGCTCACCCTTGAGCACAAAATGCACAAAAATTAGCTTCTGTAATAAGTCGGTGAGTTTTCAAGCAACTTTGTAATATTTAGCCACTAAAATTGGTTAAAAAATGCTCAATTTCCGCATTTTGCCCAAGTAACAAGACTCTTGCATCCGAAATTATCCCCAATTTTTGTGGATAAAATTTAGGCTATTTTGTACGCTTTGGCTCACATCAATCTAGACCCCTTGCTGCTATGCGGCATACTGGAATTTTTCTATGATGAAGTCATAGAAAACAGGATGTTCCAAACAACAAGAATAAGAAAGATCGCACCAGGACGTGAGGTAAGACAGGAGTCATACTGAGCAACCCAAAGAACCCCCGGCATCCTGCCGGGGTTTTTTTATTTCTTAAATTACCTATCAGATTTCGATGTATACATCTCATAATTTGATTGTTTATATGATTTGTATCATGTTATATAAAATAGGAAAAAATAACTTCACTATAAGGAAATCATGAAAAAAAAAATTATCTACCTAGCAGGAGCTATGACCATAGTTTTACTAGTAGCGGTGATTAAACATGAAAATAAAGTAAAGAGGGATGAGCAATTGAGATATTTAGATTCCATGGTATCTAAACAACCTTAATAAAATTGCGTTTATGTTTAGAAATATCAGCTCATATGAAAGCCATTATTTAACATAAAATCTCTTATACGCAATTCATTCGTTTCTCAACACAAAAAATATACGACAACTTAAGACGCTCGCTTATGGGGCAAATATTGATCATAAGAAAATATTTATTATGATCATGAAATTACTTTTAATTT
>NZ_VPEO01000202.1:0-1066 GCF_013417155.1 Acinetobacter sp. YH16052
GTACTTAACATAGCTAAAGTTACAACAGTTGCAATACCTGCTGCAGCTATGTCTAGAACACCCGTTGGTGGTAAAACAGATTTAGCCCAAATAAAAATATTTGTTCCAACACTTTGGCTCGCAAATAATGGTAAGGCTGCAAGAGCAGACTTTTTACTTAAAACTTCACCAGTATAAATATAATGTATAGACATAATTGCAGTTGCTTGAGTCGCAGCAATATAAACAGCACTGCCAGGAATAAATGCTTCACCAGCTACTGCTGCCAATGCTGTATAAATTACCCTTTTTGCTAATATAGACTTTCTTTCGATTTCTCTAGCCAAAATCAAATCTTTACCATATTTTCGAAGAAAATCCAGTATAGCGTCCCTTAGTTCATCAACGCCTCGAATGTCTAATTCGTAATCAGCATCATAATCAGGATCATATCCATCAGCACAAGTTTGAAAAATTTGTTCGTTTGAAGATAAATCTAATACTTCTCTCCATTGATCTACAACAGCCTTTAAAGCAGCCTTTTTCTTGTCATACATATCAATCTTATTTAAGACAACAAATACTTGCTTACAATGCTGTTTAAGGTCGTCATAGTGTTTCTTTTGTGTGATGTCGGCAGAATCAGAAACAACTAAAATGCCAACATCAATATCTAACATAGCTTGTCGAGTTACTGCGCTATTTTCATCAATAACATCACCGAGTCCTGGTGAATCTAGAATTTCAACTTTTTCACCTAATTTAAAACGCTTAACTTTTGTAGTAACCCCAGAAGTAGCACCAACTTCAGCTAATTTATCCTCTTTATTTTTACGAAATAAGGCATTTAATAAAGAACTTTTTCCAGCACTTACTTTCCCAATAATAGCAACAGTAACTTTTTCATTAAAACTAGCTTCAACCTCATCCAGTTTTTGTTGTGCTGCATCTTCAAAATCTACATCTACAGAGCTATTCATAGCTAATCCCCGGTTGCTTTTTTATTGAAAAATATTTGATATTTAGATTAATTATATGAAATAAATAAATCAATGACTTATATACTTGCAGCGACAAAATATATCGT
>NZ_VPEO01000203.1:0-1052 GCF_013417155.1 Acinetobacter sp. YH16052
GCTGTCTAGGTATTCTTTCACCCACTGACAGAAGTTTTCCACCGAAACACTAAAAGTCTGCTCAGAATCCTCAAACCACTTGTGTGCAGCTTCTGCTGATAGATTCAGTGCCTGAGAAATCGCAGTTTCGACATCATCCTGATAGAACTGATATCCGTCACGTTCTTCTAGCCAAGACATGCCGCTAGATTCTTCAAAAGCCTGTTTAAAGCGCTCATACACCCCTTTCTGGCTCAGGTGACGTTCCATATGGGCAATATGTGGATGGTCAGCACTAAAACCCTGATACTCGTTAAACACACGTAAAAACACATTCAGGATCGGATTGCCATCGTCATTGGAACTGGCTTTACTGTCAATGTTAAACAGGATGACATCGGCATGATGGCTAACGGCCTTGCTAATATCCGCACGGATAAACGCATCCCGGATTTTGCTTTCATCAAAGAATTCTGCAGCACTGCGTTCGTTACCTTCCGCGTCACGTGCCACTTTATTGGCCAGAATATACGACAAGGTTTTCAGGAAATGTGATTTACCTGAACCAAAGAAGCCCGAAATCCATACGCCGACACGGTTGGCAATCGAAGGATCGCTTAGGTCTGTGCCATAAGACTGGAAAAAGTCCCGAAAATGCTTTTCCAGTTCATTGGTGACCACATACTCATCGAGTTCCTGATAAACCGTAGTATTGTCATTCTGGTCTGCTTTTACGACCCCGTTAATCGCACGATCTAATGGCTTATAAAAAAGTTCTTTAATGTTCATCTCAATCCATTCCCCCGAATTCTTATTTCTATTTGCCGTGTTAAGGCACTAATCTGAATGCTCTGTAGTAATTATTGCTTGGAATTTTTCCAAATAAACTCATCGCTTGACCGTCGTAATAACCTGGGTAAAACAGCACCACTGGCTTATGCCCCAGTAACGAATGCAAACTGTTCAATAAGTGATGGGCACGTAACAGTGGCCAAACCGACCCTACCCCAGTCATCAACACAATATCTTGTGCATTGGTGGCATATTTACTCACCAGATAGGGCGCGAACTTA
>NZ_VPEO01000204.1:0-1047 GCF_013417155.1 Acinetobacter sp. YH16052
CAAATGAGAAAGGATAGGCAATAAAAAACCCCGGCATCCTGCCGAGGTTTTTCGTATTGGTTTGCTCGGTATAACTCCTGTCGTACCTTACTGTCCTTGTGCGTATCTATTCTTATTATTGTGTGGAACTTCCTGTTCCCGATGAGTTCATCATAGGAAAATTCCAGTATGCCGCATAGCAGCAAAGGGACGAGTTTCATGTGCGCCAGGGCGTACAAAATAGCCTAAATTTTATCCACAGCAATTGGGGATAGTTTCGCAACCTGGATCCGCATGAAATGGGCACTGATTACTAAATTGATCGTTTTTTAGCCAATTTTCCTGGCAAAATGTTACAGATTCGCTTAAAAACTCACCAACTTATTACAAAAGCGGATTTCTGCTGGTTTATTGGTCATGACCAAATTTTTAAGTTATTGATTTTTATATTAATATACAAGTGTACTTCGTATAATATCCATTATGTTAAATGGCGGGGTGTTTAATTAATTTGAGTTTGCAAAATTGCTAAAATTTTTCTTAATTCTTCTCATGTCATGAAGTGTATAACCATAATTTCCGAAACATCCTTGTAGCATTTTTGGATCACTCATTGGACTATCTAAAACAGTAAAAAATTCATTAATAATATTTACAGTAGATAAGTTAGCTTCATGTTTTCTTGTATGAGGATTAGTTGTTATTAATTGATTTTTCTTAAAATAATCAGCCGTAATTAAATCAGGTAAATTTTTAAGTTGAGGATTCAGTCTTCTGAAATCAGCATTATAAAGAGGAATACAACTTTGTATTATTCGTGATAAAGCTGGGTCAGTTAAGAACTTATTTAAGTTGGATTCTATATCTCCAGTAGGTTTTGAATTATTAATATTTGAAGGTTTTACTGGAAAACCATGAAACATCCATTGTATGCCCCATAAAATTACTATGACTAAAATTACTGAAAAGATGATTTGTAGTTTCTTCATTTTTTAAGTTTTCCTAAAATTAACATAATACACGTTATACGAAGTTGAAAAATTGAGACTATAGCCTTAATTTTTATGT
>NZ_VPEO01000205.1:0-1039 GCF_013417155.1 Acinetobacter sp. YH16052
CTCCATCAGCAAAAGGGGATGATAAGTTTATCACCACCGACTATTTGCAACAGTGCCGTAATTCCTTCGAATCTCCCTGACCGCCGCGATCGTAAGTCCCCTCCACAAGGGGAGATCCTGATAGTCTCCGCTCGCTGGCATGGGGCCCGTTTCTTTCACCACGACCCCGATTTCCTCGGGGTCAAAGATCAGCGATTTGGAACGCCGATCGCGCAGCCGCTTAGCGAGCGTCGTCTTTCCGGCGCCGAAAGGTCCGTTGATCCAGATTATCATTGTCGACGGCCTCTAACCTGAAGGCTCGCAAGAGCGCTCGACGGCCTCGTGCGGAGGCACGATCGGAGTGGTTCCGAAATGCTTCTCAAGATAGGTGACGCCGAACGTCACGATGTCCTGCGCGTCGAACAGGTAGCACTGAGCAAAGCCCACGACACCTTCTCGATGGCGACCGAGCTTCACGTAAGCATTTGCTATAGTTTCAACCGCATCCGGCTTTCCTTCGATAGCAAAGCAATCGAGAATGCCGTTTGAATCGTAATCCGATGCCGTTTTCCAGGCGACTTCACCGTCTCTTCCAAGCATCGGCATCTCATACGTCACCCACCGTTTGTTGGGGATATCGGCAACCGCCTCGGCGTAGTGCAATGCGGTAACGGAGTTTAGCGGCGCACCCAACAGCAGGGCCTTCCCGCCAAGGCGAACGAACCGCTCGACGGGCGATCCTTCCCCCAAGGCGTGACCGAGTTCGTGAGGCTCCGTCAGCGTTTCAGCCAGCGGACCAACCGCGACCATCGATGCATCGGGGTGCGCGCTGCGCCGCGCGCCGGGGGCTTGAACCAGAAATTGATTCAGCAGGCCGAACCCACGGTAAGTCCCGGCTGTTGCGGGATCGAACGGCAGCCAGGTACGGCGGGCTTCGTCATCCAGCCGAGCGCCATTCAGAGTCTCCTCGTAGGGTGATCGGTCCCACGACGCGTATCCCATCACAGTGCCAGTCGGCCCAACCGCGGAGCGTAACGCGGCAACGACCGTCTCCGCTCCT
>NZ_VPEO01000206.1:0-1036 GCF_013417155.1 Acinetobacter sp. YH16052
CTTAGTTAAAGCCGTTCCAGGGTTCAGCGCACTGGAGCGGCTTTTTATTGATTCTTCACGTTCCACGCCTATTCTTTGATCATTGTTCCACAACTTTGATTAGCTTCAGTGAAGAATCAATTGTCAAAAACAGCCTTCGCCAAACGACCGAATAAACCTCGTTTTTTAGGTTGTCGCTCGATATGCGTAGGCACTGGACTGTGCTCATTTTCTGTTTGCTCCGGAGTAGTCAATCCGTCATGTTTAGCTTCTGCTGTGTCCAGTTCGGGATCTGTTTTGACCATGCTTGATTGCACCGGTTCTTGATCGGTAAACGTAGTCATATTAGGTTTTGGGGCTTCTAATAGGCGTTGCATCGTTTCAATTTGGTTTTGATAGAAAGATTCCCGATCTTTGGCATCATCAAGCTGATTTTTTAGCATGTCTATTTGTTGTCTAAGCAGTAAAACTTCTGCCGAATTTGGACTGTCTATTTTTACAGGTTCTTTTACATCCTGTTTTTTAACTGGTTCCCCAAAAACGCGTATGGCTTCTGCTAGATCAATCTTATTATCAGAATTTTTACTTAAAATTCCTTTCTTTATGTTGTTGTAAATTGTTTGTCTATTGATGTTGTACAGCTTGGAAAGTTCAAGAACTGTAAGGGTTTTCATGCTGTAAACCTATGCCTAAACTTGTCAAAATTGATTGTCTATTAGACTGTCTAATAGACAAATGATCAAGTCTATAATTTAGGCAGCTTTAAACCCGACTTTTTGAAGGTAAGGATGTAACTCTTCAAATTTAGTGGGGTCTTGAAGCATGTCAGCGATACGTAAAGCAAATTGCTGATAGCTCTCAGTACCTTCTGAATATCGTCCCATCTCTGGTAGTCCGGAAAGTTTATTAGCAAAAAAATGGCGTTGTTTATCGGTCATTTTTGAGAAGGCATCTAAAGTATTAGGATCTCTCTTGCTCTCGATATGCTCATGAGTTAATTTCTTTTGTTTAAAACTGAATGAAAAACCTGAAATTGAGCGTCCTTTTTTATGCTGTT
>NZ_VPEO01000207.1:0-1029 GCF_013417155.1 Acinetobacter sp. YH16052
TGCACAGAAAACAGCAATTCAAAAACGAAATCTGAATCCTGTGCTTGACTTGGAAATGTCGGTATAGGACATTTCTATTTGGTTTTAAGGTAGGACATTTCTACTTAGGAATAACAGAGATCTACCAGCTCTCGTTTTTTGTTATGGAAACTGCTAAAATTCAAATACGCCATTGACGTATAAAGAGTCCATGTTATTTATTGAAACCAGCATCTTTACCAAGCAAATTAAAGACCTTGTATCTGATGAGGAATATCGTCAACTTCAGCAAGATCTTTTGGTACAGCCTGATAGAGGTGACCTAATCAAGAATGGCGGTGGTATTCGCAAAGTACGTTGTGCTCAAGGTAACAAAGGGAAAAGTGGTGGGATACGGGTGATTTATTATTGGGTCACCGAGGATGATCAGATCTTTTTCTTAGTGGCTTATCCAAAATCAGTAAAAGATAATTTAACAGATAAGGAAACCGCCATTCTGCACCAACTCGTGAAGGAGCAATTTCATGGATAACAACTTATTTGATGACTTGGTTGCTTCAATCAAAGAAGCTGGAGCTATCAAACGTAAAGAAGTTAAAGCAAGCCGAGTTACAGAACTCGAATTGCCTGATATTAAAGAAGTACGTGAAAAAACTGGCTTGAGCCAAAATGAATTTGCTGCACGTCTACATATTAGCCCCCGTACCCTGCAAAATTGGGAACAGGGACGACGCTATCCAACTGGACCAGCAGCTACATTGATTCGAATTTTAGATGCTCACCCAAGCCTTATTTGAAAAAATTACTTAAAAAATGGGAGCTTAAGGCTCCCATTTTTATTTCGTATAAGGTGTATTATGTTAATTTTAGAAAATCTTCACTACTATTATTTTAAAATAAGCCTTATATCCAAGCATAAAACAAGGTTGTCTAGACTTCTTTTAACAGTAAAGTTATCATAAAACTGAATTTTATTTTTTAGGTAAGTTTATGCATTCTATCCGCATTCGTTAAGACACAACTATTTGCATAGTGACACTATTTTATAAT
>NZ_VPEO01000208.1:0-1027 GCF_013417155.1 Acinetobacter sp. YH16052
ATTAAGCAGAGGACACGGAATAGGATATTAAAATAAACGATATGAGCGAAAAGAGAATATCTAACGAAACGTTAGGAAAAGTAGTAGTACAAGTAGTGAAAGACCTTGAAAAGAGCCTTAAAACGCACGAAAAGACACAGAAAGAACAACAAAATGAATTACGAGAGATAACAAACAAAGCTGTAATCCAATTACGTGGAGAGTTAGACCGTATAGAGAGCTTTTCAGTCGATTTAAAGCCTTTAGACGAAAAGATGAAGAACTACATCAACGAAATAGAGAAAGCATCAGAAAAGGCAAAAAAGGAGTTTCAAACGCCTATGCTTGGAATGCGAGTAGTAGGAATATTTGCTTTTGTTTTATTGGCTGTGTTAGCCTTTTCTTTTTTCACTAGTAACCAAGCCAAAGAGCTTAAAAAAGAGCGAGAAAGTAAGGAGCGATTTATCGAGTTTATTAAGGCTGATGAAAAGAGAATAAAAGAGTTCAATGAGTGGGCGAAGCAATAGAACTTGTTTTGTTCGGAAAATGCTAAAAAAACCTACATGCTTTTTGCGAGAGCAAAAAGACCCTTGAGCGATACTTTTCGACCCCCCTCTTGATAAGTTAGCATTACTGTCCCCAAAATGAAAAAAAAGCGTTACTTTTGGTAACATCTAAAAACAAAAAAAGCTATCTAATCGGGCTGGCAGGCCCATATGATTTGATAGCTTGTTTAAGTCTTTTTACAATGGCAAATTTACTACAAAAAAGGGATACCTCAAAGGATACCCTTAAAAAAAAGCAATGGTCTAAGTACGTCAGCAAGGGGATATCCTTATCGCTGATGAATTTCAATCCAAAGTCTAAACTTTTCAAATCTTATAAGAATAGTACTTATTGTGCTGAAACACTTCTAACTAATGAAGTGGGTAAAATACACACGACTTATTGTAAAAATCGTTGGTGTTTAACTTGCAATAGGATAAAGACCGCACGCCTTATCAATGCTTATCTACCTCAATTGGAGGAATTATTTCAACCTGTATTT
>NZ_VPEO01000209.1:0-1010 GCF_013417155.1 Acinetobacter sp. YH16052
GTCTGTAACACTTTCTAAATGGTAAGGTTGATGAATCCAATGATGCCAGTAGAGTTGAACTTTATTTTCTAATTCTGGACATAAATCAATCATTTCATCTTGATCATAGAGGCTATTTAATTGGAATTCTGGAACCATTCCGTAACCTATTCCAAGTCGTATAGCGGTCAAAAAAGATTCTGAAGAGGGTATTAAGTGAAAAGGGTAACTACCCTTTGTTAGACCGAATTGCTTTACTAAAATATCAAAATGAAGATGGTCTTTTTCATTAAATATTACAGCAGGTGCTAAGCATAGGGCTTGTCTATTTATGCCACTAGCAAACCATTTTTTTATGAATGCTTTTGTTGCGATCATTCTATATTTCATCACACCTAGATATTGAGAATTACATCCTTTCATAGGTTTAGGTTCAATTGAGATACACGCATTAACAATTCCTTTTTCTAGTAAGGAATATGTATGAGCCTGATCATCAACGATTAGATTCAGCAATATTTTATTTTTTATAAGTACATCTTTGAGGGTTGGAAGTAACCAGGTTGCTAGGCTATCGGCATTAGATGCAATAACCACTTTAAAAAATTCAGCTTGTGACTTATTCATCAAATCATGTAAAAAATTCTGTTCCAATCTTTGACTTTTCTTTAAATATTCAAATACTTGCTGACCTGATGTGGTTAATTTACAAGGCTTACTACGTATTATTAATAACTGTCCTAATTCTTTTTCTAAAGCTTGCAATCTTAAGGTTACAGCAGATGGAGTCAGGCAGAGCATTTTTCCTGCCTGATCGAAACTACCAGTCTCAACTACCGCTAAAAAGGCTTCGCATTGTTTTTTTTCTAACATAAGAATTATTTAGCCAACCCAAAATATTCTTAATTTTAATGAATAAAAAAAACAAATACACATAATTCAAATAAATAGATACTTCAGATAAGTCAATATGGTTACATTTTTAACAGGATTGGGGGTTGGGTTTTCTCTCATATTAGCCATTGGTGCTC
>NZ_VPEO01000020.1:0-56344 GCF_013417155.1 Acinetobacter sp. YH16052
TAATCAGCGAAGAATTCAAAAAGGCTTGGATTTTAAGACACCAAATCAAATGGCAGAAGACTTTTATCGGTTAGCTGCCTAGAATCTCCCAAGTGAAAGTCTCCTGCTAATTCAGCACACATCAAAGTTCTGGCACAAATCCAGGCACTAAAAGAGATGTATGGGATCCAGAAACATTCACTGGAATTGTTGCTTAATGATCAATGGGATCAGCAGGGAATTGGTTCTAAATGCTAAATAGTCCAGAACTGAAAATAGTGTCCGGCAGCTGGAAGGATTTGGCAGCGCATGCCAAAGCGATTCGTGAAGCCGTGTTTATTCAAGAACAGCATATTGCAGCTGAAGATGAATGGGATGCTGAGGATGCGGTTGCTGTACATTTCATTGTTTTTCAGCAGGATCAGGCGATTGCTACAGCACGCTTATTGTCAAATCACAGTATCGGTCGGGTTGCAGTCCTAACCACAGCACGTGGTTTAGGTGTTGGTCAGCGCTTGATGCAGGCTGTAATTGACTATGCGCGTGCCGAGCAGCGTGGGTTGGTCAAGCTGTCTTCGCAAGTGCACGCCATTGGCTTCTATCAAGCGCTGGGATTCGAAGTTCAAGGTGAGGAATATCTGGATTGTGGTATTCCGCATATTGATATGTATTTAAAACTTTAATTTTCAGCCCTTCAAATATAAAAAAGCGAGGCATTGACCTCGCTTTTTGATGCATAGCCTGAATTTGAATTAGTGGCCATGCGCTGCATTTGAGCTGTGCTCGGCATTATCCATATTGGCATGTTCTTCAGCTGACATATTGTGTTCAGCGGCTGTCGTACCTGGATGACCATTGGCAGCTTCACGTGCTTCACGATCTGCTTGCGCTTTGGCAATGGCTTCTGGAGACATCGTCGGTGCATTTTTAAAAGCGTGTTGCTGGGTCGTCTGTTTATTTTGCTGGCTTGGCATGTAATCTGGTTCATTACTTATCGCGAGCCAAAAAATAAGCATGAATAATCCACCTAAAATACAGAAGATGATAAGTGCTTTCCAACCCCAAGGAGATTTTTCAGGTGAACTGTGATCAGTCATAGGTTTTACCCACGTGGATACCAAACTTATGTAACTTTATAACATAAATTGATCAAAAAGCAGATCGAAATCTGTCATCACATGACTCTGTTCAGTGCGTGAAGCAAATCCAGAGGATAAAAAAAGAGGAAACACGTTCCTCTTTTTTATTTAAGTGGCCACACTATTGAATCGGCTGGGCATGTGCTGCGCGATCTTTGAGGAGTTGTGGGGCTTTGAAGCGTTCGCCATACTTATTTTCAAGTACTTTGGCACGGGTCACGGCTTTGGCCAGTCCATACTGATTCAGGAATTGTACAGCACCGCCCGTCCAGGCGGCAAAGCCAATACCAAAAATAGAACCCACATTGGCATCGACGACAGATTCAAGGACACCTTCTTCCAGACAACGTACGGTATCCAGTGCCTGTACAAACAGGAAGCGGTCAATCATTTCCTGTTCAGAAATATCGTTGTCTTTTTTCCAGTGGCTGAGACCAGACCAGAGCTGCTTTTTTGCATCGGCCGGATAATCATAAAAACCTGCGCCTGCAACCTTACCTTTACGGTTAAATTCGTGAATCATGCTGTGAATCACGTCATCCGCAGGTGATTTAGTGATGGTCTGACCTTGTGCTTCTAAAGCTTTGTATCTTTCATTGGCTACATGTTCAGACAAGGTCAAGGATACTTCATCCTGAATTGCCAATGGGCCCACCGGCATACCGGCTTTGAGTGCAGCCATTTCAATTCGCGCTGGATGTACACCTTCTGCCAGCAGGCGTAAACCTTCCTGCACAAAGGTACCAAACACGCGGCTGGTAAAGAAACCACGGCTGTCATTTACCACAACCGGTAATTTGCCAATTTGCTGCACGAAATCGAAAGCTTTGGCCAGCGTTTCTGCCGAGGTATTTTTACCTTTGATAATTTCCACCAGCTGCATTTTATCGACCGGACTGAAGAAATGCAGGCCGATAAAGTTCTGATCATTTTTTGAAGCCTGGGCTAATTCTGTGATCGGCAGGGTCGAGGTATTCGAAGCCATTACGCCGTTGCTGGCAAGATATTGCTCTGCCTCTTGCGTGACTTGAGTCTTGAGCGCGGGATTTTCAAATACGGCTTCAATGATCAGGTCGCAACCGGCTAGATCTGCATTAGATGCAGTTGTTTGAATCAGGCTTAAAACATGATCTCGTTTCTCGGCTGATAAACGCCCTTGAGCGACTTTTTTATCCAGCAGTTTCTGGCTATAGGCTTTGCCTTTTCCAGCCGCTTCTAATGAAATATCTTTCAGAACTACTGGAATGCCTGTGCTGGCAGTCGCGTAGGCGATCCCAGCACCCATCATACCCGCACCTAGAATACCGACTTTAGTGGCTTTCCACCTTTCAAGACCTTGAGGGCGACTGGCGCCGGACTTGATTGCATTCAGACCATGCCAGAAGGTGCCAATCATATTTTTAGAAATTTGACCGGTCGCCAAATAAGTAAAGTAACGCGATTCAATGGTCAGGGCAGTATCGACATCGACCTGTGCACCTTCTACCGCAGCCGACATGATCGCTTCAGGCGCAGGATAACAGCCTTTGGTTTTATCGCGCAGCATCGCCGGAGCAATTGCCAGCATCTGGGCAACTGCTGGTGTCGAAGGGCTACCACCCGGAATTTTATAGCCTTTTACATCGAATGGCTGCTGAGATTTTGGATTGGCTTTGATCCAGGCAATGGCCTTTTTCAACAGTTCATCGGTACTGTCTGCGACCTCATGAATCAGCCCTAAAGATTTAGCTTTATCGACTCCAAATTGTTTGCCTTCCATTAATAAAGGAAGGGCATTTTGCAGACCGAGCAGGCGGATGCTACGGACGATACCACCGCCACCTGGTAATAAACCCAGTGTGACTTCAGGCAGGCCAAATTTGCTTTTAGGGTCATTCAGGGCAATACGATGATGGGCACACAGGGCAATTTCCCAGCCACCGCCAAGCGCCGTGCCATTCAGTGCAGCAACCACAGGAATACCGCGAGTTTCGATATAGCGTAGTTTGGCTTTCATCTCTTCAATCATATTGAAGAATTCAGTTGCATGCTCAGGAGTGGCTTGAATCAGTTCATCCAGATCGCCGCCAGCAAAGAAAGTTTTTTTCGCTGAACGGAAAATAATCCCGGCAATATCTTCATCTGCTTGTAACTGGACAACGACTTCATCTAGTGCCGTACGAAAGTCGGCATTCATGGTATTAGCAGACTGGTTTGGAGAATCAAACGTTAAAATAATAATATTATCTTCATTTTTTTGATATTGAATTGCGCTCATTATTTTTCTCCTTATACCAGTTCAATAATGGTTGCGATGCCCATACCGCCACCCACGCAAAGTGTAGCTAGTCCACGTTTTTTGCCCTGGCGTTCTAACTCATCTAAAAGTGTACCTAAAATCATGGCACCAGTCGCACCGAGTGGATGCCCCATGGCAATGGCACCGCCGTTGACATTGACTTTTGCCGGGTCAACATTGAGTTCACTAATAAATCGCATGACCACCGCAGCAAAGGCTTCATTGACTTCAAACAGGTCAATATCCTCAATCGTGAGTCTGGCTTTAGCCAGAGCTTTACGTGCAGCCGGCGCAGGCCCGGTCAGCATAATGGTCGGATCGGCTCCGACTAACGCCGTGGCCAGTACTTTGGCTCGTGGTTTTAGTCCTTGTTCTTTGACCGCTTGTTCCGATGCGATCAGAACCACAGCTGCACCATCGACAATTCCGGAAGAATTTCCGGCATGATGCACATGATTGACAGCACCGACTTCCGGATACTTTTGCAGGGCGATGGCATCAAAGCCCATTTGCCCCATAGTGGCGAAACTTGGATTAAGTTTACCTAAGCCTTCAGCGGTCGTTATCGGTTTGATGAATTCATCTTTATCCAGAATCACTACACCGGCTTTATCTTTTACCGGGATAACAGAGGCGTTGAAGTAACCATTGGCTTGAGCGGCAGCTGCTTTCTTTTGTGATTGTTCGGCAAACTGGTCTACTTCTGCACGGCTATAACCGTCAATCGTGGCAATTAAATCTGCACCGATACCTTGCGGAATAAAGTCACAGGCCATATTGGTCTCAGGGTCAAGCGCCCAAGGGCCGCCATCAGAACCCATCGCTACGCGGGACATGGATTCGACGCCGCCTGCAACGACCAGATCTTCCCAGCCAGAACGGACTTTTTGTGCGGCCAGATTGACAGCTTCGAGTCCGGAAGCGCAGAAACGGTTGATTTGCACGCCAGCGACATCATTGTCCCAACCCGCAGCAATGGCAGCGGTCTTGGCAATATCGGCACCTTGATCACCTATCGGGGTGACACAGCCAAGCACGATATCATCTACTTTTGCGGTGTCAAACTGATGACGAGCCTGAAGTTCGTTGAGTAAGCCAGTCAATAATGAAATGGGTTTTACCTGATGTAAAGATCCATCTTTTTTGCCTTTTCCGCGTGGCGTACGAATGGCGTCAATAATATATGCCTCGCTCATAGCATGTCCCTTTTATTGATTTGATGAAATTTATTCTAATGACTCGAGTGTAATACTTAATTTTTGAAGTGCAATGACGAGAACGGATCAGATCATTTGAGCGATTTAGCCAATTTTAGTTATAAAAAAGCCTAAGCTAATGCTTAGGCGGAGAGAACTGGTTTTATTATTAAATACTCTTTTGCGGCATCACTTGATTAATGATAGCCATGCAATTGACGATACAGACCCGGGGTTACACCGGTCCATTTCTTGAAGGCACGGTGGAAGGTACTGGTTTCACTGAAACCGACCTGTTGTGCGACATCTTCAAGGGTTAGATCCGGATTAAGTAACAGATGAATTGCGGCATCACGGCGCAGGGCATCTTTCACACCTTGATAGCTTTTGCCTTCGGCTGCCAGACGGCGACGTAAGGTTTGCGGTGATAGATATAACATCGATGCGACATCGTTTAATGTCGGCATTTCTTCGCCAATCTGGCTCTTCAGTACATCACGAATCCGTGAAGTCAATGAGTTGGTATTTTTGAATTTCACCAGCAGTTGGGCAGGCGCTGCTTTCAAAAATTCTTCCAGGGTTTCTTCATTCTGGCGAATTGGTAGGTCCAGATAGTCCGCAGCAAAAGTGATTTCGGTACGTGGCATGTCGAACTGCATCACCGGTGCAAAGAACAGGGCATCATATTCATCGGCATGGTCTGGACGTGGATAACTAAAATGCACGCGTTCCAGTGGCAGGCGACGCTCAATGAGCCAAGACGCCAAGCCATGCCAGATCATCAGCATGCTTTCAGTAATGAAATGATCCGGATCCATTGCATTTGGAATCAGCGGAACCAGACGTGCTTCGTGTTTGTCGCGTTCCAGAGTCACCGACCAGTCATCACCAAAGAGTTTGTAGAACTGGGAAGACAGTTCCAGTGCATCACCCAGAGTTTTGGCATGAATAATGAGCTGGCACATGATCGCAAAAGTACCCAGACGGCGTTGCTGTTTGTCAAAGCCGACATGCTCGTCCTGAGTCACCATCCACAACATTTTTATAAAGCGGGTATATTGTTCAGGTGAAATACGCGCTTTGGGCTGATGCAGCAGTTCTGCTTCAATCCCGACGTGAGACAATAAAGTATCGACATCCATGCCCAGACGCTTAACGCCAGATAAGGCAGCATTGACGAAGTGGATACTGATCGTATCACGACTCATGTTTAATCCTTCAGTCTCTTTAATGTTCACTAATAATTGACCTAAATGACGAAAAATAATAAAGCAATGGCAATTTACAAGAATACCTTTGCCATTTTCTTACATATTAGATTGCCGAAACTATCAAGGTAAATGGCTGAACATGACATTGTTTTTGTGCATTTATGTGCCTAAGATGCTGAAAAAAGCAATATAAGTAGAGCAAATACTCCAATGTCATATGTATTAAAAGGATTGAAAATCCTAGATTTTTCTACACTTTTACCCGGCCCGTTTGCCACATTATATCTTGCTGATTTAGGTGCAGAAGTTGTGCATATTGAATCACCAACCCGACCGGACCTGTTGCGATTAATGCCACCCTTTGCCAATGGACAGGCCACTTCACAAAGTTATTTGAACCGAAACAAGCAATCGGTTGCACTGGATTTGAAAGATCCTGCGAATATTGAACTGGTTAAATCCAAGATTGCAGATTATGACATTGTGATTGAGCAATTCCGTCCCGGTGTAATGCAACGTCTTGGGCTAGACTATCAAACCTTAAGCGAAATTAATCCAAAATTGATTTACTGTTCCATTACCGGTTACGGCCAAACTGGCACATATAAAGATAAGGCAGGGCACGACATTAACTATCTGGCTTTGTCCGGAATTGCCGGACACAGTGGCCGGATTGAAAATGGTCCACCAGCCTTGGGAATTCAGGTCGCCGATGTTGCAGGTGGTTCCATGCATGCCGTGATTGCGATTCTGGCCGCGGTGATTGAACGCCAACAAAGTGGCAAAGGCCAGTATATTGACATTTCCATGACCGATTGTGTGGTAACGATGAGCAATCTGGCAGCTTCTGCCAGTCTGGCTGGCAATCAGCATCAATCTCCAGAATCCGGCTATCTGAATGGTGGAACTTTCTATGATTATTATGAAACTCAGGATGGACGTTATTTGTCGATTGGTAGTCTGGAACCACCATTTATGCAGGGGCTGGCACAGGCTTTAGAGCTGCCGATTCTCCTGGACAAAGGCGCTTCTTATGCCGCTGAAGATCATGCTGTGGTGAAGCAGGCGATTCAGAATAAAATCAAGACCAAGTCATTAGCTGAATGGCAAATGCTGTTTGCCGCGCTGGATGTCTGTGTCGAACCGGTGCTCAGACTTGAGGAAGCGTTACATTCTGATCTGGCTCAGCAGCGGGGATGGATAGTACAGGTGCCACTCAAATCCAGCAGTCAGCAGACCGAAGCACAATTGGCTTGTCCGATTAAATTTTCACGTTCTACGATACGCTATGAGTTTGTAGGACAGCAATTGGGAGAAAGTCAAAATTGGTAATATTCTTAACGTGTTAATTAGATTATTAATGAAATGAGAGGAAATTTTTCCTATATGAAAATAAGTAATAATAATTGAAGATTTTCATCATTATTACTTTAAATTTAATCCAGTGCTGTAAATACCGAGATCCGTGAAACTTTGTCAGGCTTATCAATAAAACCGCTATGAAATATGTATAAAAAGCATTTTATTGATAGTTTTAATCTCGTTATCCTTGCCGGCGATATAATAGAAACTACTAGCTGTACGCCATGTATTTATATACTGATTTTGATCAGCAACTGATTAATGAACGTGTTGCACAGTTCCGTGACCAAACGGAACGTTATTTAGCCGGTAAACTCACTGAAGATGAGTATCGTCCGCTTCGTCTGCAAAATGGTTTGTACGTACAGCGTTATGCGCCAATGTTACGTATTGCCGTGCCTTATGGTTTGATGAACTCAAAACAACTTCGTAAAGTGGCTGATTTGGCAAAAGAATATGACCGTGGCTACGCGCATATTTCGACCCGTCAAAACATCCAGTTTAACTGGCCTGCGCTGGAAAATGTGCCGGATATGCTGGCTGAACTGGCCACTGTGCAAATGCATGCGATTCAGACTTCAGGTAACTGTATCCGTAATACGACGACGGATCAGTATGCCGGTGTGGTTGCAGGTGAAATTGCCGATCCACGTCCGACTTGTGAATTGATCCGTCAATGGTCAACCTTCCATCCGGAATTTGCTTTCTTGCCACGTAAATTCAAGATTGCAGTCTCTGCGCTTGAAGAAACTGACCGTGCAGCCACTGCATTCCACGATATCGGTGTGTATATCGTGCGTAATGAAGCAGGCGAAATGGGCTATAAAATCAAAGTCGGTGGTGGCCTCGGCCGTACGCCAGTGATTGGTAGCTTTATTCGTGAGTTCTTGCCACGTGAAGACCTGATTGCTTATTTGGAAGCAGTACTTCGTGTGTATAACTTGCATGGCCGTCGCGACAACAAATATAAAGCGCGTATCAAGATTCTGGTAAAAGCCTTAACACCAGCAGTATTTGCCGAGAAAGTTGAAGCTGAATTTGAGCATACGATTAAAACACTGAAAATCGATGCAGACACTTTGGCAAAAATGGATGAGAACTTCACGCCATTCGATTATCAAGATTATGCAGATGAAGATTTCACTGAATTGTTCGCGCAATATCCGAAATTCAAACAGTGGTTCAATATCAATACCAATGCACATAAAGTGAAAGGTTATCGTATTGTGACGATTTCACTGAAACGTGCCGGAATTGCACCGGGTGATGTCAGCACCGAAGAAATGAACCTGATTGCAGACCTTGCCGATCAGTACACTTTCGGTGAGCTGCGTACCACGCATGAACAAAACATTTCCCTGGTCGATGTACCACAAAAAGATTTGTTCGCTGTATGGCAAACCCTTGACCAAAATAACCTGGCACGTGCGCATATCGGTTTCTTGACCGACATCATCTGCTGCCCAGGCGGTGACTTCTGTTCATTGGCCAATGCGAAATCCATTCCGATTTCTGAAGCGATTTCCCGCCGTTTTGATGATCTGGATACGATTTATAACCTAGGTAAACTGGATCTGAATATTTCAGGTTGTATGAATGCCTGTGGTCATCACCACGTTGGTAATATTGGTATCTTGGGTGTAGACAAGAAAGGCGCTGAGTTCTACCAGATCACTTTAGGCGGTAATGCCGATCATGATGCTTCGATTGGTGACATTCTTGGGCCATCATTTGCAGCCGAAGTCGTGCCGGATATCGTAGAAGAAATTCTGAATACTTATCTTGACCTGCGTCAGGATGGTGAAGAGTTTATCGATACTTATCGCCGTGTCGGCATTCAACCATTTAAGGAGCGTGCATATGCTTAATACCGCACTTCAAGTGCTCTCTAAAGATGGCACGATTGCAGACAATACCTATCAATTGATTGGTGAAGATGGTGTATTACCCCAAGGTGATGTGGTATTAACTGTTGAACAGGTAGATCAAATTACCAATGTGGCAGGTAAAAAAGCATTGTACTTAACTGTCGATGCTTCTCCTGAAAACCATGAATTTCCACTGGACCAGCTAGATGCAATCTTCATTGAGTTTGCCGGTTTTAATGATGGCCGTGGTTATTCATTTGCAGCACTTCTTCGCCGTCAGGGTTTCCAAGGTGAACTACGAGCCACTGGTGACGTGTTCAAAGATGTGCTGAATTACATGAAGCGTTCTGGTTTCGATACTTTCGTAATTAAAGAAGGTAAAGATATTCAGGAAGCCGCTGCCGGTTTGAATGATTTCAAAAATCCGTATCAGGCATCGACTGCGGTTGCACAGGCACATTATCAAACAGGAGCATAATTTAAATTATGCTCCTGTCAAAAAGCCGGATTGATTCCGGCTTTTTTATATCTTGATTAAAATTCTCAACTTTCTTCAAGTTGACAGTTGATCATCCAGTGAATTCCAAACTGATCGCTAAAGGCAGCATAAAGTGCGCCCCAAAAGGTTTTTTCTAGCGGCATCTCAATTTGACCATTCACCGATAAAGCATTAAAAAGTCGTTGTGCTTCAGCTTGTTCGCTTGCGTCTAAGTTAATTGAAATATAGTGGTTATTACCTTGCGTGAACACGGTATTGGTTTGCGCGCAAAATTGATCATTCGTATCGGATGCCATCAGTTCGGTAAACTCATTGATGGGAAGTGAGATATGTAGAATTTTATTTTTATCCGCTTCAGACAGTGTGACACCTTCTTCGGGTGGCATTTCACCATAACGACTTAGGCTTGAAAATTCGCCGCCAAAAACGGATTTATAAAAGTTAAAGGCCGCTTCAGCCTGACCTTGGAAATTGAGGTAATGATTCAGTTGCATGGGAGAGCTCCCTTTTTATTTTGTTTGTTTTAATCTACGCCACTTTGCGGTATTGCGTGTGAGCAAACTTTATCAAAATGTAAGAATAAAAAATCCCTGCATGTGAAGGGATTTAAAATCCCCCTCCTTTGATAAAGGAGGGGTTAGGGGAGGATTATTTTTCAATTATAGCAATGCATCAATCTATCTCTTGCGCAGTAATACTGCTTACCTTTAGTAAAGGGAGACTTCTTTTAAAGTAATTCAATCGCCACAGCTGTCGCTTCACCACCACCAATACACAGGGCTGCAATCCCTTTTTTTCCACCGGTACGTTTTAGTGCATGAATCAAAGTCAGGATAATACGTGAACCGGTTGAACCCACAGGATGACCGAGTGCACATGCACCACCATTGATGTTGACTTTTTCAGGGTCTAGCTTGAATTCATCCATTGGGCACATGGTGACCATGGCAAAGGCTTCATTGATTTCCCAAAGGTCGACATCAGAAGCGGTCCATCCGGTTTTATCCAGTACTTTCTGGATTGCACCGACTGGAGCAATGGTAAATTCAGATGGATGTTGAGAATTCGATGCATAGGCCACAATTTTGGCTAAAGGATTTAAACCTTTTGCTGCTGCATTGTCAGCCGAGGTAATTACTAAAGCTGATGCACCATCTGAAATCGAGCTGGCATTAGCCGCCGTAATCGTACCGTCTTTAGCAAACGCTGGACGTAAAGTTGGAATTTTATCGATGTTGGCATTAAATGGTTGCTCATCTTTATCAACAACCACATCGCCTTTACGGTTTTTAACTGTTACAGGCACGATTTCATCAGCAAAGTAGCCTTCATTGACCGCAGTTTGCGCACGCTTTAATGAGCGAATCGCAAAATCATCCATCTGCTCGCGGGTATAGCCTTTGGTATTTGCCATATCTTGGGCAAATGAACCCATCAAACGACCTGTTTCAGCATCTTCCAAGCCATCCAGAAACATATGGTCCTTGATTTCACCGTGACCCATACGGAAACCGCTACGTGCTTTTTGCAATACATAAGGCGCATTGGTCATGGATTCCATACCACCGGCAACCACGATATCAGCAGAACCTGCTTTAATCATGTCAGCAGCCTGCATGACGGCTTTCATGCCTGAACCACATAATTTATTAATGGTCACAGCACCAGTAGAATCTGGAAGACCAGCTTGACGCATCGCTTGACGTGCAGGCCCTTGCTTTAAACCTGCCGGGAGTACACAACCCATAATGACTTCTTCAATATCCGCTGGTTGCAGACCCGCACGGGCAATTGCTTCTTTAATGGTGACCGCACCGAGTTCTGGCGCAGTTACACTGGCAAGACTCCCCTGAAAGCCACCCATGGCTGTACGTGCACCATTGACAATTAGGATGTCAGTCATTGTTCTCTCTCCGTATGAGTTTTAATCAATTTTTTCAAACTTAAGCAGTATATTGGAAAAAACTCAGGATTGAAGCGTTAAACGCAGAGAAGCATAAACTGGATAGTTCTGTTAGCAAGACGAGAGACTTTCGATCCGGATATGCCCCATTTTGCTGAGTACAATACGCTGTTGGTTAGAAAGATGGGTAGAACAATAATAAAAACTACCATTTGAACCAATCGGCAAGGCAGTGTGCGCTTGATAAGTGACACTCGATAAACTTAAAGCTCCTCGCCAACTTAAGTTACCGTATTTGAGGTTCAGTGCATCAATATGTAAAATTTGTTCGCCTGTATCGACTTGTCGGTTTTTATTTTTATCAATAAAGACCAGTATATTTTTATTCCATTGATTGGGTTGACAGCTGAGTGAGTCCTGGCTGGGGCAGATCACAATATTCTGGTGAAACACAGCAGCCTGACTGCGTGCATAACGATTAACCGCAGATAATTTGATTGGAATCTGTTTGGCTTCCTGTCTGGAACGATACTCATGGAAGTACGGTAGAGCGATACTGGCTAAAATTGCAATCATTGCAATACAGATAATGAGTTCAACAAAAGTGAAGCCTGTTGTTATTTTTTTATACATAGAGTTACCTGATTTATATATTATTTTTATGAGGAATATGTTATTAATTATGCGTTTTTTATGCTTTGTGGAGCCGAGTAATCAGTCCTTACTTAAGTTTCAAGAAAGTGATTAAAAAATAATTGGCAATCACCATAGGGTATTCAGAATAAAAAATTGAGTAAAAAGTTACCGAATTACAACGGAAATTGTAAGTAATTTTGTCAATAATTTACTTGATTAAATTAATCAAGCACTTGGAAAAATAATAAAGTGTTTGTATGATGCCATGTGAATAGCTTAAGAATAAAACTGGGGTAATAAAAAGCCTATCTCAGGATGGCCTATTGCGGGCTTGAGCTTGAACAACAATTTTTATCTCTGGAGGATAAATCCATGAAAATGAGTCGTATTGCTTTAGCTATGCTTGTAGCTGCACCTTTTGCTGCTGCAAATGCAGGCGTAACTGTTACTCCGTTGATGTTAGGTTATACATTCCAAGACACCCAGCACAACAATAACGGTAATGATGGCGAACTTACTAGTAGTCCTGAATTACAAGACGATTTATTCGTAGGTGCTGCTATTGGTGTTGAATTAACTCCTTGGTTAGGTTTTGAAGCTGAATATAGCCAAGTAAAGGGCGATGTTGACGGTGCTGCTGAAGGTGCAGAATACAAAGGCCAAAATATTGCAGGTAACTTCTACGCAACTTCTGACGTATTTACTGGTAACTATGACAGCAAAGTGAAGCCATACATGCTTCTAGGTGCGGGTCACTACAAATACGAATTTGAAGGTGTGCCACGCGGTACTCGCGGTAATGAAGAAGAAGGTACTCTAGGTAATGCTGGTGTGGGTGCATTCTGGCACATCAACGATGCCTTAGCGCTACGTACTGAAGCTCGTGGTACTTACCACTTTGACGAAAAATTCTGGAACTATACAGCACTTGCTGGTCTTAACGTAGTTCTAGGTGGCCGTTTGAAACCAGCTGCTCCTGTTGTAGAAGTTGCTCCAGTTGAGCCTGTAACTCCGGTTGCTCCAGCTCCACAAGAATTGACTGAAGACCTGAACATGGAACTTCGTGTGTTCTTTGATACCAACAAATCAAATATCAAAGATCAATACAAACCAGAAATCGCAAAAGTTGCTGAGAAGTTAGTTGAATATCCAAATGCTACTGCTCGCATCGAAGGTCACACAGACAACACTGGTCCACGTGCATTAAACGAACGTTTATCTCTAGCTCGTGCTAACTCTGTTAAATCTTCACTTGTGAACGAATACAACGTAGATGCATCTCGTTTGTCTACTCAAGGTTTCGCTTGGGATCAACCGATTGCTGACAACAACACTAAAGAAGGTCGTGCTATGAACCGTCGTGTATTCGCGACGATTACTGGTAGCCGTACTGTTTTAGCTGAACAACCAGCTCAATAATTCGTTATTGAATACTGATTAAAAAAGGCGACTCTCTGGAGTCGCTTTTTTTATGTCTGTATTTTGACTACACTTAGCCTGTTAAGATGTCGTTGAGTAAAAATATGAGTGTCGAAATTCCTGAAGATTTGCAAAATCTGGAAGCCAATAGCGGAATTTTTGCAATATGGATGATTTTTCATCATTATGGCATTGATTTGAATATTCCTGATTTAACTCAGCTCTGTCAACATGACCCTGAAATGGGAAGCTCAAGCATCGCACTTGCAGTTGCTTTAAAGACATTGGGTTTGGATGTCAATTTTTGTACTGAACATGATGCAGATAAACAGCCAATTGAAGTCGATTTCTATCAACAAGCACATCGCTTAAATATTCCTGTTATAGAACAGCCATTGTCTTATGCAGAAATTCAGGAAAATATAGAAGCAGGACGTTTTGTGATTGTGTTCTATGACACCTTAGAGGGAGTAGGGAATCATTCCCTGATATATGAAATTGATGAAAATGAAATTAGCTTCTTTGATAGTTTTGAGTCTATGCCTAAAGAGGTATTTGAGCAGCAACGTCGGGTAGACGGAATTTGCCAGCAAGTGATTGTGATTGATGATCGCAATTTCGTGATGCGTCATAGTTAATTCAAGAAATAAAAAATCAGCCCGTAAGCTGATTTTTTTAATGAATAATTTTTTATTCCTGATCAAGTTTCATCGGCTGCACATCCATCTCTTGATAAGAGACCAGTTTGGTTTTTTTCTTCCATTTGTAGCCGAACCAAATCGCTAGGAATAGCGGAATACTGATATAGGTCGATAACACACCCATCCATTGACCGGCCAAAACATCCTGATAGTTCTGTCCGAGAACAACAATCGCACACAGGATAAATGCAAAC
This sequence comes from Acinetobacter sp. YH16052, assembly GCF_013417155.1. GTDB lineage: Bacteria > Pseudomonadota > Gammaproteobacteria > Pseudomonadales > Moraxellaceae > Acinetobacter. Next base: position 14,386 of record NZ_VPEO01000020.1, read on the forward strand.
CAAGGAGCAAAAGGAAAGAATTTAGCGCGATAAGCCAGATCTTCCAGTTTATAACCTTGAGCCAAATAACCTTTACGGAAACGGTAATGGGAAATGGCAATCCCGAGCCAGACAATAAAGCCACACATCCCTGACATGTTTAGCAGCCAGTTAAAGACTTCCTGTTCACCAAAGAAAGTGGTCAGAAAGCAGAGAGCTGCGATTGCAGTCGTGGCATAGAGTGCATTCATTGGCACACCACGCGGGTCCAGACGCGCAAACATTTTAGGTGCACTACCTTTACGCGCCATATCAAACAGCATACGGGTAGATGAATACATGCCCGAATTACCCGCAGATAGAATAGCGGTCAAGATCACCGCATTCATGATACTGGCGGCAAAGGCAAAACCGGCTTTTTCATACAATAAGGTGAATGGCGAAAGCGCAATATTATCTGTTGCAGCGGCCTGTAATAAACGTGGGTCATTATAGGCAATCAAGGTGCCGATAATGAAAATACATACAATATAAAACAGAAGGATACGCCAGAAAATCTGTTTGATGGCCACCGGAATAGTTTTCTTTGGATCTTTTGATTCACCTGCCGCAACACCGACCATTTCGGTACCTTGAAAGGAGAATCCGGCAATCATGGCCACGCCAATTAATGCCTGGAAACCACCGACAAAGGGTGCATCACCAATGCTCCAGTTGGCAAATGCTTCCGCACCCGGGGTGAGCATGATCTTCACGATCATCCAGATTCCGATGATGATAAAGGCAATGATCGCGAGAACTTTCACCAGAGAAAAGAAAAATTCGGATTCGCCAAAGCCTTTTACTGTCAGGGCATTAATCCCGAAAATAATCGCAAGGAAAATGGCGCTCCAGTACACGCCCGGTATATCGGGAAACCAGAATTTCATAATGAACTGAACGGCAACCAGCTCAAAAGCTACGGTAATGGCCCAGTTGTACCAGTAGTTCCAGCCCAGAGCGAAACCAAAACCACCCTCGACATATTTAGTGCCGTAAGTGAAGAATGCACCTGAGGTCGGGTTATGTGTGGCAAGCTCGCCTAGACTGGTCATCAAGAAATAAATCATGATCCCAATCAGTACATATGCAAGTAGTGCACCGCCTGGTCCAGCGTTGGCAATGGTCGCCCCTGAGGCCAGGAATAGACCTGTACCAATTGATCCGCCAATGGCGATCATATTCAGATGACGAGCACCCAGCTTACGCTGCAGCTGCATCGTGTTTTGCGTTTCGCTCATCATGATTCCTTAACATTTTTTTGAGTGCTGGCGAAGAGCACTTTAAAGCCTTGTTGATCCGCTTTCACTGTACAGCGACCAAAGTTTTGTTCAATCAGGGTCGGGTAGTTCAAGAAACGGTTGGCCACGATCCAAAGCTCACCGCCCGATTTTAAATGACGGCGCGAGATTTTACATAAGGTTTCGCTTGCCGTGTAATCGGTCTCGATTCCCATATGAAAAGGCGGATTACTGACGATGGCATGCAAGAACAAGGGTGCATCTTCAATGCCTGTAACCGCTTTGATTTCAATCTGTTCAGGAGTAAGCTGGTTTTCTGCAAAGGTCATTTGCGTAGAAGCCAGTGCAAAGGCATCGACATCCATGGCAAAAATCCGGTTTTTCGGATTTAATTTTGCCAGATACGCACTAATGACGCCTGCGCCACAGCCAAAGTCAGCAATTTTACCTGAAGTGACTTGTGACAAATAAGGTAATAGTGTGGCAGTACCGACATCCAAACGGTTTTGACTAAAAACGCCCGGAAGTGCACAAATATTCAGATCACCATTTGGTGTAGATACGGTATAGTGCTGCGCCCAGTCTGCAAGTGCTTTTTTCTCGACCGTATGGTCTAGAACCAATTGCCACAGCTGGCAATGACGTGCGCTGTCAAGTTTGAGTGTCTTACCAAAAGGCTGCAACTGTTTGGCTGCACGTTCTATCCCACCTTTCTTTTCACCGACCAAGAAAACACTGCTACCCGGTTTAAGCTGCGCTGCCACATTATGCAGTAAGTAATTTAAGAGTTCTTTAGACTTAGGTACAAAAATAACCGCCTGATCAAACTCACCCTCAGGCATCTCTGCACCAAAATGCACATCTGCTTGTTGTGACTGGAAATATTGAAAATCGTTAAAATTCCATGTCCAGACAGCGGGATTGATAGAGGCATCGAATTCAGCGAGTAGATCATCTGTCGGTGCATTAATCAGTAGGATGCGACCCGACAAAAAATCATATTGTCTTAATAAAACTTCGCTTTTAGGATCCATAGGTATCTCTCCAATATAAAGAACACTGCCTAAGTCTGACCTAGACAGTGTTCTTTGGACATGAAATTACTTCTTTGTTTCAGGAAGTACTACATTCAGAATAAGGGCAGCGATACCACCAGTAGCAACGCCTGAGCTAAAGATATTACGGAATAACTCAGGAAGATGCTCAAGAATTTGTGGAACTTGTGCAACACCTAAACCCAGCGCCAGTGAAATCGCAATAATCAGCAGGGCACGACGGTCCAGATGGACACCAGACAGAATGTTAATACCAGATGCTGCGACTGCACCAAACATCACCATCACTGCACCACCCAGTACCGCTTGCGGAACGGCCTGAATAATACCAGCAACTGCAGGCAGCAAACCAAGAATAACCAGCAAAGCAGCAATCCAGATACCGACATAACGACTTGCTACGCCCGTTAACTGGATTACGCCATTATTTTGTGCAAATACGGAACTCGGGAAGGTGTTAAAAATACCGGCAAGGAATGAATTCGCGCCATTTACCAGTACACCGCCTTTAATGCGCTGCATCCATTTTGGACCATCAACTGGCTGGTTGGAAAGCTTTGAAGTCGCAGTGATATCACCAATCGCTTCTAAAGAGGTCACCAGATAGATGAATGCCATCGGAATAAACAGGCTCCAGGAGAAGCTTAAACCGAAATGCATTGGGGTTGGAATCTGTACCAACGGTGCATCTTTTAGACCAGAGAAATCCAGATGCCCCATAAAGCCCGCCAGAACATAACCACAGATTAGGGCGATCAAAATGGCAGAACTTTTTACCCAGGTAATCCGGATACGGTTCAGAATAATAATCAACGCCAAGACGGTACAAGACATGATCAGGTTGTCAGCATTGGCAAAAGTTTTATCGCTCATGGCCTGATAACCACCGCCCATACTGATTAAACCTTCTTTAATTAAGGTCAAACCAATCAGCAGCACGACAATCCCGGTCACCAGCGGTGTAATCAGTTTTTTGATCCAAGGCAGAATTTGTGACACGCCCATTTCAATAAATGCACCTGCAATCACCACACCAAAAATAGAAGCCATGACTGCTTCTACAGGTGTGCCTGCAGCCACCATGGCTGAACCAATACCAATAATTGGACCGATGAAGTTAAAGCTGGTTCCTTGGACAATCAGCAGACCGGCACCAAATGGCCCCACTTTTTTAGACTGTAAAAAAGTCGCGATACCCGAGATCACCAAGGACATGGACAAAATCATGTTGGTGTCTTCTTTGGAAACACCGAGCGCCAAACAAATCAGCAGGCCAGGGGTCACAATCGGGACAATAATCGCCAGTAAGTGCTGGAATGCAGCTAAAAAAGCAATTAATGGTTTTGGTCGATCTTCCAGACCATATACCAGGTCAAGTTGATCTTTAGAAGGAGGAGATTGATTAAAATCAGACATGTGTCAATGCAAATTAAGGCTGGGTGGCGCTATTCTAATCGAGTTACACGTCTTTACAAAATCAAAAAAGCCTCAACGGAGCAAAAAAAGTTGAGGAGTGTGGTTACAGTGACTATAAAAGTTTTGTATTTTTCTGTATAATTTGCCCTCAAATTACATACGCATTGAATTTACATGTCAGATATTAAAACTCTCCGTAACATCGCCATTATTGCGCACGTCGATCATGGTAAAACCACTCTTGTAGACAAACTTTTGCAACAATCAGGTGCTCTCGGTGATCGCGCGGGTGAGATCGAGCGTGTCATGGATTCTGGCGCTATTGAAAGCGAACGTGGTATTACCATTCTTGCAAAAAACACTGCAATCAAATGGTTAGATGAACGTACCAATACTGAATACCGCATTAACATCGTGGACACCCCGGGACACGCCGACTTCGGTGGTGAAGTTGAACGTGTAATGTCGATGGTTGACTGCGTACTTCTTCTTGTAGACTCACAAGAAGGCCCGATGCCACAAACTCGTTTCGTAACGCAAAAAGCGTTCGCACGTGGTTTAAAACCAATCGTGATTATTAACAAAGTCGACAAGCCAAGCGCGCGTCCAGACTGGGTAATTGACCAAGTATTCGATCTGTTCGATAACTTAGGTGCTTCTGACGAGCAGTTAGACTTCCCAGTTGTTTATGCTTCAGGCCTTCGTGGTGTTGCTGGTCCTTCTCCAGAAGAACTTGCTGAAGATATGACTCCGTTGTTCCAAACGATCGTAGACATCGTTGAACCACCAGCGGTTGATGTTGACGGTCCATTCCAAATGCAAGTGTCTTCACTTGACTATAACAGCTTCGTAGGCGTTATCGGTATTGGTCGCATCCAGCGTGGTTCAGTGAAATTAAACACACAAGTAACTGTAATCGATAAAGATGGCAAAACACGTAACGGCCGTATCTTAAAAATCATGGGTTATCATGGTCTAGATCGCGTTGACGTTGAAGAAGCTTCTGCAGGCGATATCGTTTGTGTAACAGGTATCGATGCACTCAACATTTCTGACACCATCTGTGATCCGAAAAATGTTGAAGCTTTACCGCCATTGTCTGTAGATGAACCTACAGTATCGATGACATTCCAGGTAAACAACTCACCGTTTGCTGGTAAAGAAGGTAAGTTCGTAACTTCACGTAATATCCGTGAACGTCTAGACCGCGAATTGATTCACAACGTAGCATTACGTGTTGAAGATACTGATAGTCCAGACCGTTTCAAAGTATCTGGTCGTGGTGAACTTCACCTTTCAGTTCTTATTGAAAACATGCGTCGTGAAGGTTTCGAAATGGGCGTATCTCGTCCACAAGTAATCATCAAAGAAATTGATGGTGAAAAACAAGAGCCATACGAAAACGTTACTTTTGACGTTGAAGAACAGCACCAAGGCGCTGTAATGGAACAAATGGGTCACCGTAAAGGCGAAATGACCAATATGGAAGTTGACGGTAAAGGCCGTATCCGTATTGAAGCAACTGTTCCTTCACGCGGTCTGATTGGTTTCCGTTCTGAATTCCTGACCATGACTTCTGGTACAGGGATCATGACGTCTAGCTTCTCGCACTACGGTCCAATGAAGCAAGGTACTGTTGCAAAACGTCAAAACGGTGTACTGATTTCTATGGTTCAAGGTACTTGCTTGGGCTATGCACTGTTCACACTTCAAGACCGTGGTCGTCTATTCGCGAAACCACAGTTAGAAGTTTATGAAGGTATGATCATCGGTATTAACTCTCGTTCAGACGACATGACAGTTAACCCGACTAAAGCAAAACAGTTAACGAACGTACGTGCTTCTGGTACTGACGATGCGTTGACTCTTGTTCCTGCGATTGAATATACACTTGAGCAAGCACTTGAGTTTATTGAAGATGATGAATTAGTAGAAGTAACACCTAAGTCAATCCGTATCCGTAAGCGTTTCTTGACTGAAAATGAACGTAAACGTAACCGTTCAGGTAAATAATCGCTAGATTATTTCGGGTTTTCAAAAACCGTAATCTTTTCGAAGATTACGGTTTTTTTATATTTACGCTATGCTTAGATCACAATTTACTAAAACGCATTAAACTAAGTCAAAATTAAAAGTATTTATTCAGGTATAATTTGACCCAAAACTTGAAAATAAAATATGGGAGCGGTTATGAGCATTATTAAAGAATTTAAAGAGTTTGCGATCAAAGGCAACATGATGGATCTGGCGATTGGTGTCATCATCGGTGGCGCTTTTAGCAAGATCATCGATTCATTGGTGAAAGACATCATTATGCCTTTAATTACCGTGATTACCGGTGGTGGCGTCGATTTTACGCAAAAATTCTTTATCTTAGGAAGAAACCCAGACAATTTACAATCTTTAGATGCCTTGACTAAGGCGGGTGTGAATGTACTGACTTACGGTAACTTTTTAACGATTTTAATTAATTTCTTAATCTTGGCTTGGGTCGTATTTTTATTGGTTAAATTCATGAATCGTTTACGTAAACAAGAAGGCCCAGTCGAGGAAACTCCGACTACCCCAGCCGATATTGAATTGCTGCGTGAAATTCGTGATGAATTGAAAAAGCGTCCACCTCAAGTCTAATTTTTCTAATCCCCTTTTTATAAAGGGGGAACTCCTTCCTTTGTCAAAGGGAGGTAAGGAGGGATTTATAAATATTAAAAATCCATCCGAAACTTGATTTCGACCAAATGAAAACCGAACTGGCTTTTGACCGGACCATGTAATACACGTTCAGCGGCAGTAAATACCAGTTTATCAATCACTGGAACCAGCTGGCCTTTCTTCACTTCACCTAGCTCACCGCCACGTTTGGCAGAATTACAGGTTGAATACTGTTTTGCGATTTTATTGAAGTCGGCGCCACTTAAAATCTTCTTTTTAAGCTGCTCAGCGGTTTCTTTATCTTTAACCAGAATATGACGCACAATGGCTGTTTTCATGACTTTTCCCCTCGTACAGTTGCCACTTTTTTGATAGGGAGATGAATCTTTTTCAAAGGTTGGCACTCAGGACAAAAAACTGAAGCCCGTTGTCCCAATTTGATATTTTCAAGTGTGGTCTCGCAGTTCACACACATCTCACCGGCACGGCCATAAGCCAGCAGGGTTTGCTGGAAATAACCATTTTCGCCCATAGCATTGGTGTAGTCTCTTAAGGTTGAACCACCCAGATCAATTGCCTGTTTCAAGATGCGCTTGATTTCCAGTACTAAGTTTTCAATCTGCTCAAAACTCAATGTAGAGGCAGGTTGTGCAGGATGAATCCCCAGATTAAACAGACTTTCGGTCGCATAAATATTGCCTACGCCCACCACCACATGGTTATCCATAATTGCAACTTTGGTGCCAATATTTTTATTCTTCAATTTTTCAAATAAATACTCGGCATTAAAGTTCTCGCTTAAGGGTTCTGGCCCCAGCGTGTCAATCAATTTGCTTTGTGATTGTGCATCTAGCCAAAGGATGCAGCCAAAACGGCGAGGGTCATGGTAACGCAGTTCGATATCATCAAACTGAATGATCAGATGGTCATGTTTGCGTAATTCTTCATTGCCATCGCATAGACGGAAACTCCCCGACATGCCTAAATGCCAGAGCATGGTGTCGTGTTCAAACTCCGCCAGAATATATTTAGAACGGCGAGTGAGATTCAGTAATTTTTGCCCCACCAGTTTTTCTATATTATCCGGAATAGGCCAGCGTAAGCTTGACTGACGCACTTCAACACGTTTTACGCGTTGTTCCAATAAAGGCAATAAACTGGTTTTGGTGGTTTCAACTTCTGGTAATTCAGGCATAACACATCAGTGGCGAGGGAGATGCAGCTAATATTGGGTGAATTGGCCGGGATTGCAAGCGTTAATCTGGTTGAAATCGCTGGAAAATAACTGGGGATTTCATCTTTATTTAAGCTGGAATTGTTTAAAGAATAAACTAGGTTTCTATGTTTTTATAGCGAATTTTCTTAGGAGGAAATCGAATGGAAATTATCAATACATTATAAACTAATGAAAAATATATAAATAATTTAAGCTTATTAAAATAAAAATTATATTTTTATGTTTAAGGCATAACTAAAAGTTTAATGAGTAATAAAAAAAATGCTGGGAATTTATATGAAAAGTTATGTAAATTCATGCACCTAATAGCAATTTAAAAACCTTGCTTGTTTTTCTCTCCGAATGTTTAGGTTTTACATGAAATATTTAGGTTTAGCTCTATTGCCTTTAATGGCTGCCATGACAACCGCTCAGGCGGAATCTGCATTTGATCCACAAGGTCGTCAGTATTTACTGGGGGACTGGAATGGTCAACGTACAGAACTGGCCCAACAGGGAATTAAATTTGAAGCCAATCTTTTAACTGATACTGCCTATCTTGCTGATGGTGGTGGTAATGAGGGCGCAGATCCCTTAACTTCTGCCCAATTATGGTTGGGTACTCAATTGGATATGGAAAAGCTGGCAGGATGGAATGGCGTCACTGTACGTGCCGTGATGAGTGCACGTCAGGGTCAAAGTACCTCTGTCCGTGACTTGCAGGATCCTAGTGCACCGCAACTGGCCAATGTACAAGGTACTTTCGGACGTGGTAATCAGGATAGCCGTCTGAGCGAGCTGTCTATTGAAAAGAATTATAAAGAGCAGGGACTCAGTATTAAGGCTGGTCGTCTTGGTCTGGGCATGGACTTTAATGTCATGGCTTGTGATTTTGCCAGTACTGCATTTTGTGCAGCGCAAATGGGAAAATGGCAGGGCAATATCTGGATGAATACGCCTGTAGCACAATGGGGTGCGCGCGTGAAGCAGCAACTCAATCCTGAACTTGCAGTACAAGTCGGTGTGTATGAGTTTAATCCAGATAATGGTAATGGCGCTAAAGAAGGTCAGGGCTGGAGTCTGGATACCGACCATGCCGATGGCGTGACGATTCCGGCAGAAGTCATCTGGACACCGAAATCATGGGTGAACGGCTTGCCAGGCAGCTACCGGGTCGGCGGAATGTATAATACGGCCGATGATGTTGCCAACCAAAAAGATATTGCCAATCCTACTGATGCCAAAAACCGTACCTTTGCAGGCTGGTTAGTTGTAGAACAGCAGTTAACGTCTATAGGTCAGGGCCGTCAGGGTTTGCATTCATTTGCCAACTTTACCTGGCATGACCGCGATACTAACAAAGTAGATAATTCACAACAAATTGGTGTGAAATATATCGGTCTTGCGGACAGCCAACCGAACGACATTTTAGGTCTGGCGGTCAACCGTGTGCATATTAATGACCGGATCAAGAATCTGAATTTTGATGCGAGTGCAGAATACAATATTGAACTGAACTATAGCTATAACGCAACAAAGTGGCTAATGCTGCGTCCAAACCTGCAATATGTCATTAATCCAGGTTCAAGCAACAATGTGGATGATGCACTGGTACTCGGTTTGACTACACGAATCATCTTCTAAAGTTTGATCATTCACGTTATAACTAAACAGGCTCTTGGGAGCCTGTTTTTATTTCTAGAGTGAAACTGTGCAATAAAAAGAGGAAATACAGCGTGGCATTACTATTTCAACCTATTCAATTTGGATCACTGCAACTTCAAAATAAAATCGTAATTGCGCCGATGTGTCAGTACTCTGCAACAGAGCAGGGGGAAATTACCTATTGGCACGAGCAGCAATGGGCCAACTATGCCTTATCGGGTGCAGGTTTATGTATTGTCGAAGCGACTGCGGTACAGCCAGAAGGCCGGATCAGTTATGCCGATCTGGGCTTGTGGAATGACGAACAGGCAATGCAGATCAAGACCTTACTGGAAAAACTCAAATCCATTTCCCCGATGCCTTTTGCTATTCAACTCGCACATGCCGGACGTAAAGCCTCAACAGATAAACCATGGGCAGGTAAAGGTCAGTTTAAGCCGGATGAAGCACATGGCTGGCAAACTGTTTCTGCCAGTGATATTCCTTTTCAGGCAGATGAGCATCCACCTAAGGCCTTAAGCCAGTCGGAAATTGAGCAGGTCGTTGCTGACTTTGCAGAAAGTGCCAAACGTGCAGTTGAGGCTGGTTTTGACCTAATTGAGCTGCATGCAGCGCATGGTTATTTACTGCATCAGTTCATGTCACCACTTTCAAATAAACGTAATGATCAGTATGGCGGCTCACTGGAGAACCGGATTCGCCTGACTCTGGAAGTATTACAAGCCATGAAAGCGGCGGTTCCAGAAGGTTATCCGATTGGAGTACGTATTTCGGCCAGCGATTGGATGGATCAGCCAGATAGCTGGACCATTGATTCTTCAATTGAATTGTCCAAAGCACTAGAAGCTGCGGGTGCTGCTTATATTCATATTTCCAGTGCCGGCTTACATGCTAAACAGAACATCGATGTGAAGCCGAATTATCAGGTGCCTTTTGCAGACGCGATCAAGAAAGTCGTGAGTATTCCCGTGATTGCCGTCGGTTTGATTACTGAAGCTAAGCAGGCAGAAGATATTTTGCAAAAAGGTCAAGCTGATGCCATCGCACTGGCTCGTGCCATTCTTTATGATCCACATTGGCCTTGGCATGCAGCGGCAGCACTTGAGGAAAAAATCAAAATTTCACCGCAATATCTGCGCTGTGCACCGCATGGTTTGAATCACCTGTTTGAGCCTTTTTAACACTGCTTTAGTCTCAGAAATTCTTATAATGGAATATCACTGGCAAGAGGATACTGCATTATGATTTTTGCGGTCATTGTGCCCATATTTTTATTGTTGGCACTGGGTTATCTGACTGTAAAGAGTCAAGTGTTAAACAAAGAACAGGTGGGGACGGTCGGTGCTTTTGTGATTAAAGTAGCCTTGCCCTTGCTGTTCTTTCAGTCCCTTGCCTCCAAAGACCTGCATGAAATCTGGTATTTTGAATACTTTGCCGTGTATAGCAGCGTGACCTTACTGCTCTATGGTAGCGGTTTCTCGATCATGCGCCGTCATTTTCAGAATACGCATTCGCAAAGTGCAGTGCTGTCGCTGGGCGCTGCAATGTCGAATACCGGCCTGATTGGTACAGCTGTGCTTAGCTTATTGATCGGGCAACAGGCGATGACCTATACCTCTTTGGTGGTCATCATTGAAAGCGTGTTGCTGATTCCGCTGGTGCTGGTCATGGCGGCGCTGGGCACACAACATCAGGCAAATCTTGGCGCCATTTTGAAAAGTGTACTGCTGACCTTGCTGAAGAATCCCTTATTTATGGGGGTTATGCTCGGCATGGCCTGTGCGGTTTTCCAGATTAAAATTCCAGTCTATCTCGATCAGGTCTTTGCTTTGATTGGTCAGACAGCCTCACCATTGGCCTTGTTTGCCATTGGCGGCGGGATCGTGGGAATGAGCCTGAAATATGTCAATCTGCAAAGTTTCTATCTGGTATTTTCCAGCAATATCATGATGCCGCTGTTGATGTATCTGGGACTGAGCCAGTTAACTGATTTAAGTCAGGAAATGGTCCATGCCGGTACGCTCATTGCCGCTTTGCCGATGCCGACGATTTTTGGCATGTTGGGACAGGCGTATGGTCTGAATGATCGAACTTTAACGCCATTGTTGATGAGTACCATTGCCGGTTTTATCGTGACCAGTGGCTTAATTGCCTTGTGGTGGGGATAATCTTTTAGAAGATGGATGCTCCACCACAAAAAAAGCCCCAAATTGCATGGGGCTTTTTTATGTTTGAGTTTTATCGGTTCACTTAACTTTTCTTCGCAGGTGCTTTTTTCTGTTCAGCCAGCATTTTATCTACTGCTGCTAAAGATTCCTTGGCCTGCGGAACATTTTGCTGCGCCAATGCAGCAAAGATTTTCTTCGCTTCTGGCAGGTTTTGCGGAACAATACTGCCATTGGCAAACATATTACCTACTGCCATCAGCGCCGGAATATAACCTTTTTTTGCCAGTTCCTGAATGCTGCTTAGGCCTTGCTGAATCGGTTTTTCATCTTTGTTTTTGAAACCGCTGCTGATGTCATATAAGGCTTTGGCATGAATGGCCTGCATATTACCTTTGCTGATCAACGGTTGCAGCTTTTGCAGTCCGGCTTTATTCGATGCTGCTGTATTTTCAGAAAACAGCAGTATGGCCAGATCAATGCTGGCATCATCAAATTTGGCTGCCGAAGCGCGTTCCAGATGCTGTTTGGCTTTGGTCAAATCCTGTTTGAGTCCGAGTGTGCCGGCTGCATAATTTTTACCCAGTACATAATTGGCCACCGGATAGCCTTTGCTGGCTGCCTGCTCGTAGAGCTGAATGGCTTTTTTCTCGTCCTTGGCTGTACCTTGGCCGGTCTGGGTCAAATAGCCTAAGTTATATAAAGCTTGGGCATTTCCTTGACTGGCCAATTGATTCAAAGCGTCATAGGCACCTTTAAAATTATTGGCTTTGACCATGGCCTCAACTTTTTGGAATTGGGGATCGACTTGATCTTTTACGGTATTTGCCAAAGCGAATTGCGCAGAAACGGCAAGAACTGTAGCGAGTACTAATTTTTTCATGGTTCCTATAACCTTATTATTGCTGGCACCTTATTCCTTGGTGCGATTTTAATCATTTTCACTTACATCATAAAAGGATTTTGTGCTTTGTAAATATACAATTTGTCACTAAATACAAATCATCGAAGCACAATACACCGATTAAATCAATGCATGATTCGGACAGGTTTCTGATCAATCTTGCAGATATCAAAAGGATTGCTTTGCTTCAGCCGACTTCTCTGATTAAATCTCGGTTTGAATCAGACTCCCAGGATTTAACCATGTTTGTCAAAACTATTAAACGTCACTATGACAGAATCAATGCTGATGAATCGATTGCCGATGAAGACAAGATTGATGCGCTGCTGATGAAACTTGGGGCAGAGTTTTTGATGAGTCAGGAAGACCGAGTATATATCTTTCAAAAAGGTGAACTCACGGCAAAGTTTGATGCCAAGCATGCGCGGGCCTATCATTTCAAAGATTATGTCGTGAAAGACATGAACAAGCTGTTTCATGGTTTCTAAAACAAAAAAGCCAAGAATTTCATCTTGGCTTTTTTTATGTGCTAAGTAGTCATTATTGCGGACGCGCCACATCACCACTTAAGGCTTCAGGAAGTTCCAGAACTTCTAGACCTAGCTCAGTCAATGCCTCAGGTTTTGCGACCACGAGTGCTTTATAACCGGTATCAGTCGTGATGCTATTGACGATTTCAACATCATTGCTCAGTTTGGTCGCAACATCAGGCGCGACACCTGTGCCTTGAACCAGATGTAACCAGTGTTTTGGCTTGGCTTTAAACCACAAGCGTGCAATGACTTCCTGACCCAGGTAGCAACCTTTATCGTAGTGAATGCCTTCGCGTTGATGCAAACGTAATTCTTGTGGTTGAAACAGGGTCGCGGTGGCAGCCTGAATCCAGGCTTGACCTGATTCAATAGCTTGCTGTTCCCACATCGTTACATCGGTTTCAGTCGCCATAAAGTCAGTATGAATGCCATTAACGGCTGGATAAACCGGACCAACCAGTTCCAGTTTCATTTTTGAAAAGGCGCCAAATTTCTTAATATGATTGGCCAGTTCCGTAGCCTGATCTGCAATGCTCACGATTTCAAAGCTTTCCGGACTGATTTTTTTAAGCCATAAGCCAAATTGAGTGCGTCCTTTCAGACTGCAGATTGCAGTATAGCGGGTCTGGTTTTCCGCCAAAGTTTCAGTATTCAAAGTCACCTGACCTTGAAGGAATTTTTGTGCATCTACACCATTCAGACTAAACAATGTAAAAGCAGGAGACGCTGCCATAATAAGCCCCGGTTTGAATACTATAAATCAATGCAGTTATTGTGCAGCAAGCATCAAATAGAGGCAAACAAAAAAGCCAACAATCGAAATCATTGGCTTTTAGCGAGCGGATCTTTAGTGGTGATGGTTAGCCGGTAATGGCGAATCGCAAGGGAATTTGCCTCCACAGACCCGTACGGTTTCCATCATGCCCTGATCTTCATGGTCGAGGATATGACAATGTTGTACAAAGTCACCTTCAAATTTCTTGTAATGGCTGCGGACAATATAGGTATAGTTTTGTTTTACAAAAAGCGTGTCCTTAAACTGTCCTTTCATGCCACGGTATTGCACATCATCCAGAACTGGATTCACCGGATCTTCTGGTGCCACTGCCTCACTGACATCCTTACCTTGAGGATTCAAAATTTTAACAATCTGGAACGGGTTAACATGAATATGGAACGGATGACCACCAAAACCAGCGCTGGTCAGTTCCCATTCATCAGTCTGTCCAACTTGTAATTGACGGACATATTCGCTATCCACTGAACCATCTCCATCAAAGAAATCTCCGAAACTCAGTGTATCTCCATCTTTTTTATGCCGGAAGCCAAATTTGAATACGCCAGTTCTAGGGTCGGAACCGAGCGAAAAAGCACTATATTGTTTTGGTCGGGCAGCAACTACTTTATCAATTTCCGGCATCATCAATGATGGATGATCACTAAACGCAGAAAGATTAAGCTGAGATAACTGGCTCTGGAGGTCTTTGCTTAACCCAATTTTTTGTGCCCGATCTTTCAGGAACTGGGCAGCAGTCTGAGCTTTGGTCTTGGCTGCTTTTACATTGACTCATCCCAGCAGTTGGGCATTGAGGCGATGATTTGGAGCAATTTGAGGACCTACATTCGGTAATGGCGCGTTAATTTCATCATCGATATTCAATTTGGTGTCAAAAAGGCAGTATCTATTGGTGGTCGGAAAGGCGACCATTGCATCATGACGATAGCCTGGATGGAACACGGACAGGATTCTGGTCTGTACATGATTCATGGTCAAGCCATCTTGCGCGATGGTATGCACATTCAGGCTATTCAGTTTCTCAAATTCAGCTTTCTTGTCTGCCTCCTGATAGACTGTACAGGCTTTAATGGTTTGTTCTGCAGTAAATTTACTGGAGTTAGGAATTTCCTTAATGATTAAACCAATGGTATCGCGTACACCGCCATGAATCATGCGCCAGCGGTTAAACTGATTCTGTTCTGCTTTGATCTCACCTAAAATTTTACCATTGATAGAGGTGTAGTAGTTATTGTCGCCCCAGGAGGCAAATGCAGCGAGGTCATTATAATTTTCCAGCATGCCTATACCTACACCTTCACAGTTATTGGGAACAGCGAATGTGATATTAGGATCGGGGTTGCTACAGCGATATTGGATTTGCTGGAACAACAGGATGTTTTCGTTCGGGTAACTGTTTTTTTCTTTCCATAGAATATCCATATCTCCAGTTGAGGTGACTTTGCCATTTTTGACTTTTGGTGTTCTTGAGCCTTCAACAATCAATGGACCTGCCATGCCATTCGACACCTGAAGAGCAGTTGAACCGTGCAGATGGGCATGATACCAGTAAGTCCCTGCGGGATGATTCGGTTCCATTTTGAACTGATAATCAAATTTTTCCTGAGGTTTGAATTTCAGGAAAACATTATCACTATTGCCTTGAGGACTGACCCAGAAGCCATGGGTATGCAGGTTGGTGGTATTAAAGCAGTGTGGTTCATTTACATTCTCAACATGAGTTGGACAGGTTGTTTCTGACTCGGGTGGCAGCTGGTTATTCAGGTTAAGTGCCATGGTTTCACCCTGTTTGACCCGAATCTGTGGCCCGACCAATTGGTCTTCAACATATTCACCAGTTTTTTTCTTATCAAATAAACTGGGTTTGGTTAGATAGCCTCTCAGCAGCACCTGATCCCATAAGCCGTTTCTGGGGTTATAGAATTTGCTGGTTTTATAGGCCACGATCAGCTCATATTTGCCTTTGGCACTTTTTGGTAATAGGGGTGGATTGCTAATCAAGCTGTCTGATGTTGTCGGAACGGGATGTGATGGCTTGGGTGGATGTATTGGGTGTGAGGGATGAGAGGGTTGGGACGGGTTAGATGGATTGGACGGTGGTGATGGATTTTTTGTTCCATCCCAACCGCGAGCTAAGAGCGTCAAAATGGCAGCTATAGCTCCGAATATTGCGATTTTCAACATTTCAGTTCTGCCTGTTATGGTTATTGTTTTAATGTGAGGATTGTGAATAACGTGACATGCGTCACACTGAGGTTCTGACAGTTTTAGAAAATCTGCTATCCCAAATTAGGGGATTGAAATTTTGCTAAACGCGGCGGCAGAACAGGCATCTAAAAACCGGTGCGACTATATTTTTTTATCTTTAGAAAAATGCACATAAAATTAATTATTTATTAGTTATATTAGTGGTTTAGGGTAATAATCAAATAAAAATTTAGAGAAATATTTTGCAACATAAGACTAAAGAATAAGGCGAATTATTCAGATTTTTTTAGCAAAAGACCGCTTTAAAGCAAAAATTCTAAAGTCTATGTAACAAATTTTTGCGAAAATACCGATTTTTATAATTAAGTATTTGAAAAATATAAAATTTGGGAAATGCTATTTGTGCAGCGTACAATGCTGCTATTACAAAAGTAACTCATCAATATCTATTGATGAATAAAAATAGAGATAAACGAGGGCAGGCAAGCTTATGAACAACAACTACCGTAAACCGCTGCAATTCACCCAGCTGGAATATTACGACGTGCGACAGGCCGTAGAAGATATTCAGCCAGGCGCATATGCCAAACTTCCTTATACTTCCAAAGTCCTGGCAGAGCAGTTGGTGCGTCGTTGTGATCCTGCCATTCTGGAACAGTCTTTACGCCAGCTGATTGAGCGTAAACAGGAACATGATTTTCCTTGGTATCCGGCACGTGTAGTGTGTCATGACATCTTGGGGCAAACGGCACTGGTTGATCTAGCTGGTTTGCGTGATGCGATTGCCGATCAGGGCGGTGACCCGTCTAAAGTCAATCCGGTAGTTCCAACCCAACTGATTGTCGATCATTCACTGGCGGTTGAGTTTGGTGGTTTTGATCCGGATGCGTTTGAGAAAAACCGTGCCATTGAAGACCGTCGTAATGAAGACCGTTTTCATTTTATTGAATGGACCAAAACTGCCTTTGAAAATGTCGATGTGATTCCTGCGGGTAATGGCATCATGCACCAGATCAATCTGGAGAAAATGTCTCCGGTGATTCAAAACCGTGATGGTCTGGCATTCCCGGACACCTGTGTCGGTACAGATTCGCATACGCCACATACCGATGCATTGGGCGTGATCTCGATTGGTGTTGGCGGCTTGGAAGCCGAAAACGTGATGCTGGGCCGTGCATCGTGGATGCGTCTGCCGGATATTATTGGTGTGGAATTGGTGGGTCAGCGCAAGCCGGGCATTACCGCAACCGATATCGTCTTGGCATTAACCGAATTCCTGCGTAAAGAACGTGTGGTTGGCGCATATTTAGAATTCTTTGGTGAAGGTGCTGACAGCATGTCGGTGGGTGATCGTGCCACGATTTCCAACATGACCCCGGAATATGGCGCAACGGCTGCGATGTTCTATATCGACCAGAACACCATTGATTATCTGACTTTGACCGGCCGTGAACCTGAGCAAGTCAAACTGGTCGAAACTTATGCCAAAGAAATTGGTCTTTGGGCATCGGATATGACTCAAGCGGAATATCCACGTGTGCTGCGTTTCGATTTATCGACTGTGACACGTAATATCGCTGGCCCATCGAATCCGCATGCACGAGTATCGACATCTGACCTGAAAGAAAAAGGTATTGCCGGTAATTTAGAAGCAGCTCGCGCGCAAGAAGCAGAAGGCTTGATGCCAGATGGTGCGGTGATTATCGCGGCGATTACCTCTTGTACTAATACCTCTAACCCGCGAAATACCGTGGCGGCAGGTTTACTGGCGCGTAAAGCCAATGAATTGGGCTTGGTGCGTAAACCTTGGGTGAAATCTTCTTTTGCACCGGGTTCTAAAGCGGCTGCCTTGTATTTGGAAGAAGCAGGCGTACTTAAAGATTTAGAAAAACTGGGCTTTGGTATCGTGGCCTATGCCTGTACCACCTGTAACGGCATGTCGGGTGCACTCGATCCAAAGATTCAACAGGAAATTATTGACCGTGACTTATATGCTACAGCAGTGCTTTCGGGCAACCGTAACTTCGATGGGCGTATTCATCCATATGCGAAACAGGCTTTCTTGGCTTCACCACCTTTAGTGGTGGCTTATGCGATTGCCGGTACGATTCGTTTTGACATCGAAAAAGATGTACTTGGTACTGATAAAGACGGCAACCCGATTTATCTAAAAGATATCTGGCCATCGGATGAAGAAATTGATGCGCTGGTAAAAGTTGCTGTAAAACCAGAACAATTCAAAAAAATCTATATTCCGATGTTCGACTTGGGGGTGAATGAAAAGGCAACAAGTCCGCTGTATGACTGGCGTCCCCAAAGTACGTATATTCGCCGTCCGCCGTATTGGGAAGGGGCTTTGGCTGCACCGCGTACCTTGTCAAATATGCGCCCGCTGGCGATCTTGGGCGATAATATTACCACTGATCATTTGTCGCCTTCGAATGCCATTGTGCTCGACAGTGCTTCAGGTGAATACCTGAAAAAAATGGGCGTGCCTGAGGAAGACTTTAACTCTTATGCAACGCATCGCGGTGATCACCTGACGACGCAACGTGCGACTTTTGCCAACCCGAAACTGTTTAATGAGATGGTAGTGCGTTCAGACGGCACGATCAAGCAGGGTTCGAAAGCGCGTGTGGAACCTGAAGGCGAAGTGATGCGGATGTGGGAAGCGATTGAAATCTACATGAACCGTAAACAACCGTTGATCATTATTGCCGGTAAGGATTATGGTCAGGGTTCTAGCCGTGACTGGGCAGCAAAAGGTGTGCGTCTGGCAGGTGTAGAAGCCATTGTCGCTGAAGGTTTTGAACGTATTCACCGTACCAACCTGGTGGGTATGGGCGTGTTACCGCTTGAGTTTAAGCCGGGTACAGATCGTAAAACATTGAAGCTGGATGGTACAGAGCTGTATAGCGTGATTGGTAATATTGCGCCACGTTCGACTTTAACTTTAGTAATTGAGCGTTCAACCGATGATGGTAAGAACCAGATTATTGAAGTACCAGTCACTTGCCGTCTGGATACTGAAGAAGAAGTACATGTGTATGAAGCGGGTGGGGTATTGCAACGCTTTGCACAGGATTTCCTGGAAGGGAATGTGGCTTGATTTAAGTTACTTCTTTTTAATCCACCCCAACCCTCCTTTTTAAAAGGAGGGAGTTCTCATCTTTTTGAATGATAAGAAGCATTGCTTCGCAAGGGTGAAGTTAAAATTATTGAAGTTGTTTAAAAAGACCCTACTGTGAAGTGGGGTTTTTATTTAGAGCATTAATGTCTTTATCAAGAAAATACAAACAGGTACTTTTCTTTTTATACTTAAGCAATTGAGCTTCCTCAATGATTAAAGACGTCTATAACTTTAAGGGAATATAAAATTTCATATGGCTATGGTGATAATTTTGTATTAACGCACTGCGCTATACTTGGCCTTATGCATCACTTATCTCAATGTTATTAAACTAGTTAACTTGAAAAAAAATAATAAATTATTACTTAATTAATGAGTTACTAAATAATAATTAGAAATACTACTTCGCCCAAATGCCACCATCATTTACAAAAATGGACAATAGACATTCATCACTGGAGGGTTATACTAGACAGACCATTTCTAAAACCATGGAGAACAAAGATGGTTACTGCTGGCGAAAAACCCGGAACAGGCTTCTATTTTTGTGTTCAATGCGGACACCGCACCTACTTAGAAATTGGTACTGATCGTTTACCACCGTGTACCAAATGCCAAGGCAATCAATTTAACAATAAGAATGCCTAAGCAAAACAACTCAAACAGTTACCCTCTGTTTTGAACGAAAGCCCTATTACTCGATAGGGCTTTTTGCTGTGGTATCCAAATCTCATACATAGAAATAAAAGATTATTATGAGAAAACAGTTTTATGTTGGGAGGAATCTTAGTTTAAAGCAAAAAATTATAATAAATTCAAAAAACTATTTGAACTCTTAGTATAAAAGGTATAGGTTGTCTGCTTTAAAAATTAGCTAACCACTTAAAACTAAGGTTAGATTTCCGGGGGGAAACAATGAAAAAATTTACAGCTTTAATATTAGGCAGTGCAATCCTATTTACTTCAGGTTGTGCCACGATGTTTAATGGTTCAACCCAAACTGTGAATATCCGTAGTAATGATGAATTGGCTAAGTTATATGTCAATGAAGAATATATGGGGCAGCGTAATACAGTCTACACTTTCAAAAAGAAAGAAAATTATGTAATTAAAGCAGAGAAGCAAGGCTGCCAAACCAACATCGTTATTCCACAAAAAACTTTTGATCCAACAACTTTATTAGGTGTTTTCTTGGATTGGGGAATTATCTCTATTCTCGTTGTGGATGGTGCTGCTACTGGTGCATGGCAAAAGTTCAGCCAGACAAGTTTTGTAGTGGATCCTAATTGTTAAATAGTTCACTCCGATTTAAAAAATATCCCATTAAATAATGGGATATTTTTTTTATAGATTTTATTATTTTCTTAAAATATTATTGTTTGAAAATTAACCAATAAAACCCCATATAAAACTCTAGATTCACAATGTTTAGGGCAGCTCAATTGCAACATTATCTTGATCTTAATCATGACTCAGGTGTTGCCAATTACGAGATTGGTAACGAGTTTATTCGGGTTCAATTTAAGAAAAACTCGAAAGTTTATACTTATAGCTATAGCAGTTCCGGTTATCAGCATGTCGAAAACATGAAACAGCTCGCTCAATATGGCGATGGTCTGAATGCCTATATCAATCATCATACCCGACAGCTCTTTGTACGATAAAACTGGTCTGCTTCTTGCTTCAGTGAAAGTCCTAGAAGGCAAATATTTTCTAAAGAGTAAATACCTGCCTAGAAATAGTGCAAGTGCATATATTAAAAAGAGGGCTATCAACTATGGATATTCAACAGCACGCACCAGAGTCAGGAAAATTAGATAAAAAAGCCCATTTCTATTCCGCATGGCCGCTCATCTTGATTCTTTTCGGGGGCGCGATTGGCTCGTTTTACGCTGTGATCGCTTACCTGCTTAACCTGAAAATTTATAGTTCTGAACTGACCAGGCTCAACAAGGTCTTGGCCAATCTTCTGTGCGGGATGTCCGCGATTAGTGCCTGGTGGTTTAGTGCGCAATGGATTCAGGGAACATTCTTTCAATAAAATAGCAATCCTGTCCTGAATATAAATTGCAATAAAGTCTCATTTTGGCGAATAAAAAAGCATAAAAAATTGGAAATGGAATTTATTTCTCTATATGTGGGTTAATAGTGAAATAAATTTTCAGATTTAATGCAAATTAAAAAAACATAGGAAATTAATCCCGTCCATCTTTGCCTAATATAGCTTTCAAGGGTGTGATGGGATCGGAAAGAGTAGCATGCTGTGAGCGGCGCAAAACGCGAGTGCAGTACGAACCCAAAAGGTCTCGATTCGGCTTAGGACGCTATAGACCAAAAGTTTATAGGCTATAAGATCAGGTCTTACAAAGAATGATAGTTGAAGTAAACCATTGCGAGTTTTCCCAACACCCTAAAAAATTCTCCAGCAATATACGTAGAATTAAAAATTAAAATAAATATAAATCATGAATTTAATAAAAATATCCAGCTAAGCAAGATACAAATAAGCCCTTCATTTCTCAACCTGATCTGTTATTTTAAAAACATCAGTTGCCCCTTAGGGGAATCCTCATGAATCTCGATATCTGGTGCCGTTTTTTACTGTTTTGCACACTCATTAATTATGTCATTCTCATGATCTGGTTCATGGTCTTTATTTTTGCTCGAAACTGGATGAAGCAGGTGCATGGAAAATGGTTTCAGCTGTCAGATACCAGTTTCGATGTGATTCATTATTCAGGAATGGCTGTGTATAAAATTGGCATTCTGCTGTTTAACCTGACGCCGTTAATTGCAATCTATCTGATGAATCAAAGTTAAGTGTTAGGTTGATTAAATCTTCAAGTGATAAAAATAAGATTGGATTAGTATCATTTTATCGCTACTTGATAGCGTGACAGGATCAATAAGAACGAAAAAAGATTTCAAAGGAGTTGAAGGATGAATCAATTCAAACCGGCCCTTATTTTAGGTGCCTTGATCGGCTTAGGGATGATTATTGCCGGATGGATTCTGGGTAATAGCGCGCTGAAAATTAAACAATATGAACGTATAGTTTCGGTCAAAGGCTTGTCGGAACGTGAAGTCAAAGCCGATGTGGCGGTATGGCCAATCCGCTTTAATGCCGGCAGTCAGGATCTGGCTGAATTGTACGATACCATGCAAACCAATACCCAGGAAATTCAGACCTTCTTAAAAAATGAAGGATTTAGCGTGGAAGAAATTACCAGTGCTTCACCGAGTATTACTGATAAATATGCCCAGCAATATGGCGGGGATGCCAATGTCGCACTGCGTTATACCGCCAGCCAGACCATCACCGTCTATACCCACAAAATAGATGCAGTACGCGCGGCACAAAGTCGCCTGGTGGCCTTGGGCAGAAAAGGCATTGCCTTTGCAGGGGATGATTCTGGGCAAAGAACGGAATATTTATTTACCAAGCTGAATGACATCAAGCCGGCGATGATTGAACAAGCCACCGAAAATGCCCGAAGTGTGGCAGAAAAATTTGCTGCAGATTCAAAAAGCAGTCTGGGCAAAATCAAGTCCGCCAATCAGGGGCTGTTTAGTATTGAAGATCGCGACAGCAATACGCCGTATTTGAAAAAAGTACGCGTGGTCTCGACGGTCGATTATTATCTGGCAGATTAAGCTGAGCTGGTCAAGCACGGTAATTGACAGCCTAGAAGCCGCTTGTTATTTTGCGCGCATTATTCCAGATGCTGTACCCTTAAAATGCCCATCAACCATGACTTTGTCTATTGTCCACCGCAAGAACCACTGCATATCGTTTATGAAGATGATGATCTGGTGGTAATTGAAAAGCCGGCCGGATTATTGTCGGTTCCGGGGCGTTTACCTGAACATCATGACAGTGCCTATTTGCGGGTTCTGAACCAGTATCCGCAGGCCAAAATTACCCATCGTCTGGATATGGCCACCTCCGGTATTTTGATGTTTGCCAAACACCGCGATGCAGAAGTGGCAGTGAGTAAAATGTTTCAGGCACGCACGGTACTTAAAAATTATGTCGCGCTGGTACAAGGCAAACTTGAGGGTGAGGGCAGCGTCGAAGTACCTTTGATTACCGACTGGGAAAACCGTCCGCGTCAGATGGTGCATTTTGAACTGGGCAAGGCCGCCAAAACCTTGTATCAGGCCTTAGAATATCTACCCCAGCAAGACATTAGTCGGGTGTTGTTGACCCCCATTACCGGCCGTTCCCATCAGCTACGAGTGCATATGCTGCATATCGGTCATCCCATTACTGGCGATAAAATTTATCATCCTGAACCCCAGCGCAGTCCTTTAAATCGTATGGCCTTGCATGCCAGTTATTTGGCTTTTACCCAGCCTTTGAGTGGTGTTGCGGTCGAAATTAAGGCAGACATACCATTCTAATTTGATTCTGCTTAATAGTTAGATTCAACCGGACACATGCTTTTTAAGCTCATAAATATGATCAGGATCAAGCTCTTAAACTGGGCAATCCGAATAAAAAAGTGTGAGAATTTATTTCGATAACAGCGTGGAAATGAGTGGCTTTATAAGCATGTTCAAATGAAATTTTCTACTGATCCATTGCCTGATCGGCTGTTACTGCAGAATATAAATTTTAATGTTCGGTTTATCTCTTGATGATGAGCCTAGAGAATTTTTATTCTTTTATCTCTCGCTATAGGCCTGATATCTTTATTTTTCAGGTTTTTTAATTTTGCTTTTATTATTTTTAAACTTTTAAATTATATCTTTTGATATAAAAAATATCGTAAGTTGTTTCAGAATGGATTTGACTTGAGCCGGAAAGCAGTCAGTCATACATGACTTGTACATAAATATTTTGTAGAAAAATAAAATGAATGAATGACTTAGTGGTGATCAACGGCTTTGCTTATCTGTCCGAAGTGATGCAAAATTAATCATGACTTTATAATAAATTTTTAATTTGATGGTTTAGGGCGCTGCCCGGGGTTAAAGGAAAGAACGATGCTCAGTATGGCTCTCTTCGTTCTCGCGAGTATTTTAATATGTGCATTGCTATGGAGCTTGAAGGTACAGGCCTCATTACGCAGCAATATCCAGTTTTTACAGGAAAACCTGGATCATTCCCGCAGCAAATTGGCAGATTATGAAACTCAAGTCGATGAATTGAATTATGAAATCACCCAATTGCGGCTACAGAATGGCAGTTTAAACATTGCGCTGAATAAATATAAAAAATATCAGGATATCTGGGATATCGAGCAATATATTATTAACCGGACTTTGCAGGCCGAAAACTTTGTTGAAGCGACCAAGCTGGATGCTTCGATCATGATCGATGATCTCAAAGCCTATATCACAAGAGTAAAAGATTATCTTGCCCAGTTTCAGGCGCAGGTCGTGGCCGAGGTTGAGCAGGAGGCCCGACAAAGTTTGCACGGTTATTATGAACAGGCTAAACAACAGCATCGCTTGCAAGAGGTATTGAGTGCTTTAGAGCATAAAATACAGGCCCAGCGCTTCGGCTTGCAGCTTCCCGCAACACAGGTTTTAGAGCAGCTGATTGAGGGTTATGGCGAAACGGATGCGGTTCGGCATTTACGCAATGTCCGTGACAGAATTCAACAGGCCATAGAAAAACAGCAGGTGGCGAGCTGTAATTATGTCGACGATAATCGCCGTCGAAGTACTATTGAAATCCTGAGTCTGGCTTTCAACTGTAAGGCAGATTTATATCTCTCTCAATTAAGCACAGAAAATCTGGGCGAGATATTGCAAGCCTTAAAGGATGATTATGTCTTGCTGAATTATACCGGGCAGGCACTGAGTCAGGCGATGATTCAAGAATCCTATCTTGATCTGCGTTTAGAGGAGCTCAAGTTTGCTGCACTGGTGTTGCAATTGAAACAAGATCATCTGCATCCATACATCGCTTAGATCATGACACTCATAGGTCTAGAAGATTTTTACCAGAGTATTCTGAATGCCATAAGTTGGTTTAGATCCTGATATTTTTCAGGATTTTTGGCCTTGAGGAATCTTGAATATATTGATCCCCTTATTTATTTTTATATTTATAAAAATCATATGTTTATTTATGGTTAAAAGATAATATTTTTTGTCTGTATCTCGATAATTGTACAAAAATCAGCTAATCTTAAATGCAGAATAAAACAGCATCATAATAAGGATACTTCTATGTCACGTGATTACAATCAATTCCCTGACGATGAAAATGGCAATGTACTGTGGCAAATGCATCAGGATGGCGACGACTTGCAAGAAGCGCACGAAATTGAATTTTCCATTGCCTTTGCGGATGAAGCGCAGGCAGATCGTTGTGCCTTGCATCTATTAAAAGAAGAGCAAAAAATCAGCCTGTTTCAGGACGAAGAAAGCGATACCCTGGAATGGATTATCACGATTTATGTGTATATGGAACCTGCTTACGAAGATATCGTGGATCTGGAACAATGGTTCAGCAAAATCGCGGCACAATTTCAGGGTGAATATGATGGCTGGGGTTGCATGGCCTATGTCTATGATGATGAGCTGGATGACGAAGAGAGCGGCCTGCGTAGTAGCTGAGCATGCTTGTATTTAAATGATTTAAAGTAAGAAACCCGGTGCTGCCGGGTTTTTTTATTGCTCTATTTAATCGTTATATGAAGATTTGAGCTTGAGTATAGATACATACTCATTATATATAGCCAGCTCAAAACTGGATAAAATAACTTAGATGAGTACTTAACTCAGGCTGATAATTTAGCCACAACAAATGCAGGGAATATCCTGCAATAAAAAAATAATAACAACAAAGGACAAGAAAAAATGAGTTACACCTTAAAAATGCATCGTGTGTTTAGCGCACCACCGGAGCGGGTGTATCGTGCCTTTGTGCATCCGGATGCACTGGCCAAATGGCTGGCACCACATGGCTTTATTGCCAAAGTAGAACATGCAGAAGTTAAACCCGGCGGCAGCTATAAAACCACCTTTACCAATTTTTCTACCGGGACCCAGCATCATTTTCATGGTGTTTATCATGAGGTCATTCCCAATCAGTTGCTGCGCTATACCGATCAGTTTTCTACCCCCGAATTGCAGGGTGAAATAGAGGTCACGATCATCTTTGAAAAAGTGTCAATCGGTACCGGTTTACACATTATTCAGGTGGGTTATCCGGATGTGGTGCCGCCAGCGGTATGTCATTTGAGTTGGCAGGAATCACTGCAACTCCTGTCTTTGCTGGTTAATCCGCAGATTTCAGACAATTAATTCCTTGGATCTCCTGTGTTGGTTTCATCCCAATGTCCTCTCCATCAGCGCGCCTGACAAAGATGCTATACTGTGCGCTTATTTGTTTCATTTATTTAATTTTTCTCTTTTTTCGAGGTTCTTATGGGTCTGCCAAACTGTCCAAAATGTCAATCTGAATATACCTATGCAGATGGCGATCTACTGATCTGTCCAGAATGCGCACACGAGTGGAAAGAAGGTGAAGTCACTGAAGAGCAAGTGATCATTAAGGATGCCAATGGCAATGTGCTGGCGGACGGTGATAGCGTAACGGTGATTAAAGACCTGAAAATCAAAGGTTCATCTTCAGTGCTGAAAGTGGGCACCAAAGTCAAAAGTATCCGCTTGCTGCCTGATGCTGCCGATGGGCATGATATCGATTGTAAAATCGAGGGAATCGGCCCGATGAAACTGAAATCCGAATATGTCAAGAAAGCTTAAATTTAGCCTTAGACTAAAATTCTGACGAGAGAATAATACGGTTGATTAATCGTATTATTCTCATTATTGCTGAAATTCGGGGCTGATCATTTTTCTACCGCCCTAGTCCTCACATTTCGATTTGAGATCCCTTTAATGCCGCACCTGCATCTGGAATATTCTGACAATCTGCAACATATCGAGATCAAACCCTTATTGGTTGCTATCCATCAGGCACTTTTTAACGCCGGCCATGTCACCGATCCCAATGATTTAAAAAGTCGTGCGATTATGCAGCAGGATTATGTGATTGGACTGAATGTTGTTACAGATCAGGCCTATGTGCATGCTAAAGTTTCACTGTTGAGCGGGCGCAGTGTCGAAGTTCGTCAGGCAATTTCCGAATTGGTGCTCGACGTCATGCAGCAATATATTGCGGCCCAGCCAGACTTAAAAATACAGCTTTGTGTCGAAATCATTGAAATGCCAAAGCAGACCTATAGTAAAGCCATTATCTGAATGATGGCTTTTATCTGTTGATATGGCATGGATCAAATGCCTTAAAACTTTATTAATGCCATACGAAATTTATAAACAGATCGACTTGGTCTGTAACAGCCCGCTATCTTATTCAGATCTAAAATTATTTCTATTTTTAAATGACGCTTTATGTCATTTACAGACATACGATAAAAGTTCTAAAGTAACTTTTAATCGCTGCTGATTTTTGAATCATCCAATCTAGAAACGGCATATTCATCCGGATTGAAATAAAAATACTTTAAAAAATAATCTTCAGGTGAGCTGTATCCAATCCGGCAGTGGGAAGAGCAAAGCGAGAATAACGCTTTAGCATAGGCAAAATAATAAGAACAAAAAGATCAGAAATCCGGTCGGTTAATTGAATCCCAGATTTCAGGTCTGACTTATCCGATTGAGGAAAATTTGATGCAGATTTTTGGGGATGAACAATTGGCTCGGGAAGTCATGGCATTTCTTCGAGAGTGGGACAATGCCATAGCCAGACTTGAAATTCAGGATATTATTCAATTATGCCGACCGGAGATCAGTCTGGTCGATGTCAGTATGGAAGTGAAAGGTGTCGAAGCCTATCAGGCACTCTGGCAACAATATCGAAGCTTTATGCCGGAAGGAATACGCATCGAACGCCAAGATATTAATATTCATGTCACTTCTGATCTGGCTGTAGTCGATGGTTATGTCCGGGTGAATTATGCGGTGATTGAACCGATTTTTCAGTTGGGCTGGTGTCGGGTCAGCATGTGTCTCAGCAAGCAGCAGGGCAAATGGCAATTGCTGCATCAACATACTTCAGTCCCTGTGCAACTCGAAACCCGGAAAATGCGCCGGATCAAAAGCGTGAGTTAATCTATTTACCTGAAAAGATTTAAGTGAAATATCTTTGCAAATGATTACAGGAATACCTTTGTAACAAAAATATAGAAAGTCCTAAATTATGTTGAAGGAATAATATTTTAGGACTTTTCAGGTGGATAACAACAAGAACAGTCAAGTAAAACCACGACAGGCCAACCTGCAACAACAGACTGAAGTATTGATGCCGGATCAGTCCGAGCGGCAGCGCACCCAACATGCACTCAGAATGATGGCAGGCTTTGTAATTGCTGCTGTAGTCATGACGGCATTGTATTTTGGCCGTGATATTTTTATTCCGCTGGCTTTGGCCATTCTGCTGGCATTTTTACTTTCTCCTCTGGTTTCTCGCTTAAAGCGCTGGGGCTGTCCCCAATGGGCGGCGATTGGCCTGGTCATGTGCCTGACCTTGTCATTTCTGGGCGGCACTGCAACTTATCTGGGAGTACAACTCGGCAAGTTGAGTCAGGAACTGCCGCAATATCAGGACACCATCCAGCAAAAACTGAAAATGCTTGAAAACTATCGTCAGGGACCGAGTATGTGGGATGGTGCGATCCAGACCTTTGACACGGTAGAAAATTCGATAGACACCCCCGAACAGGAAACAGAAGACCCGAATGTGCAGAATGTCAAAGTCGTGGGCCTAGAGCCAACGAGTGAAGAGGCTGCGCTGGACTGGTTGAATAAAATTCTGAATCCACTGGCGATTATCGGGATTGTGTTCCTGTTTATGGTATTGATTTTATTCAATGGTAAAGACCTGCATGACCGCTTTCTGAAACTCTTGGGTGGTAATCTGAATATCGGCACCGATGCGCTGGATGATGCCGGCAAAAGTATCGGAACCTATTTGCGCATGCAGCTGCTGGTCAATGTCACTTATGGCATTCCCATGGCGATTGGTCTGTTATTGATTGGCGTACCGGCAGCGATCATGTGGGGGCTGGTCGCGGTGGTTATGCGTTTTGTACCCTATGTTGGTCCGATTGTTTCAGCTATTTTCCCGATTACGCTGGCTTTCGCCGTTGATCCGGGCTGGGACATGGTGCTCTGGACTGTGGGCTTGATTCTGGTGCTGGAACTGATCAGCAATAACGTAATTGAACCTTGGCTTTATGGGGAAAGTACCGGTCTGTCTACTTTGGCAATTATTCTGGCTGCTACGTTCTGGACCACCCTTTGGGGACCGGTAGGGCTGATCTTGTCGACGCCTTTGACTGCCTGTCTGCTGGTTTTGTCCAATTATGTACCGGCACTGGGTTTTGTCAAAACTCTGCTTGGCAGTACGCCAGTATTGTCCCCCTCCGAACGCTTTTACCAACGACTGGTGGCCGATGAAGTCAATGATGCAATGCAGGTAGCCAATGATTATATCTGTGCGCAATTGCCAAAAAAGCCCAGTGCGGAGGAGGTGGCTCGTCGTGTACAAACGTTCTATGGTGAAGTGGCCATTCCAGCCATTCGGATTTATTCTCAAGGACATGATACCGATGTTACTGCCGAGCACCGGTTGCGTCTTTATCAGGGCTTGCAGTTCTTTAATCATGCTTTCCAAAAAGCCTATCCGAGCAAATTAAATGCTGAACAGCCCGAAGTCTATTGCGTTGGTGCGCGTTGGGAAATTGATACCCAGATTTCTGCCATGTTGGCGCATGCCCTAAATCTCAAAAATATTGCTGCCCGAAATGATCCTGATGTGCTGATTCAATCCAGTGAATCAGGAAAAGGCATTGTACTGCCAGCTTCGATCAAGATTTTATGTGTGTCGATTTTTCATCATGCGCCTGCGGCGCAGATTCGGTTGCTGAAATATAGACTGGCGCAGCAATATCCTGAGCTGAAAATCATTTTTGCGACTTGGAGCGTGATGCAGCTGGAGCTTCTGGATGAACTGCAACAACGTTTTGAGCTGGAGGCATTGGTCAATAATGTCGATGATCTGATTCTGACTATCGAGACTTATACCTTGAATGAAGGGGAAAGCTGGTTTGAGAATCTGGAGATCAAGAATGAAAAAGAACGGCAGCAGGCTTTAAATGAATTGGGATTATTAGATCACCGTCATCAGATCCTTTATAAACAATATATTGAAGAAGCCCGCCAAGCCTTTGATGTCGACTATGCACAAATTTCCTGGCTGGATCAGCATGAAATGTATATTCCAGTCAATCCTTTTACTCAGGAACCTGTAGCTACTCGACAAATGTGTAAAGATTCAGTCTGCACCCATCTGCTTTATCAGAATGAGCCTTTGGTGATAGAAGACTTGCAGCGTGACCCGCGCTTTCCACATCTGTCAGAGTTAAGACAGCATCATATCCGTTTCTATGCCGGTGTGCCCTTAAAAGATAAAAATGGAATTGCGCTGGGGAGTCTGTGTCTGCTGGACAAGCAGCCGAGACAGATGCAGGCCGAAGATATGATTCTGCTTAAGGCTTTGGCACAGGATTTAATGGCGACTTTGAGCAATGAGCGTAAGAAAAAAGATAAACAGAAGCAGATTGAACAGATGCAGCCAGCCACCTCGGCAAGCATTTTAAATAAGGACTAAATGATGAAACAAAAATGGATCTACAGCATCAAAATCATGAGTATCACATTTGGTCTAGCCAGTATCAGCTCATTAAGTCTGGCGGCCATTCAGGGCCTGCATTTTTCACATAAAGACTGGGAAATTGCCTGTGATAATACCGGTACCTGCCGCGCTGCCGGTTATCAATCGGATCAAGATATTGATCAGCCGGTTTCGGTGCTATTAGAGCGTGCTGCGGGTGCAAACAGTGGGATAAAAGCTCAGGTCCAGATTTTACCCTTAGCTGCTGCCACACCGACCAGACAGCTTCAGCTGCAAATTGCCAGCACGCCTTATGGCATGATTGGTTTGAATCGGGAGGGAATAGGACAACTCAATAGCAGTCAAACGCGTGCCTTGCTGAAAGCTGTGCAAGGAACAAGTCCGGTTGTCTTTAAGAATGCGTATTCACGCTGGAACCTGTCGACCTCCGGAGCCAGTGCCGTTTTGCTGAAGATGGATGAATTTCAGCGTCGGCTCTCTACGACCTCAGCCTTGATCAAGCTGGGGAAAAAATCCAATCAGGCGGTGCTTAAAGCCGCAACGATACCGAAAATCCAGATACCAAAATATCAGTCAGGCAAAGTCACTCAAGCAAAACTGAATACGGCAACAAGTCAGCAGATGATTCGAAAACTGCAAGCCACCACCAAGGAAGATCAATGTGATTTGCTGTTTAGCCAGCGTTTTCTGGATGATGATGTTATGACCATTTATCCCATTAATGCCCAGAATCAACTGATTCAGATTCCATGCTGGCGTGGGGCTTATAATATGGGTAGTGGCTTCTGGCTGATGGATCGAAACAAGCAATTTAAACAGTTGGTGACGACCTCGGGAGAAACATTTAACCAAGGCCAGATATTTTCCGGGCATAAAGTGCGTGGTTTGGGCGATTGTCTGAGTCAGAACGAATGGGCCTGGAATGGCAAGAAATTTGTCAAAAGCTTCAGTGGTCTGACCGTACAATGCAAAGGCTTCGCCGGTGGTGCTTGGAATTTACCGACCTATGTAAGCAAAATCATTTATCAGGTCAAATAGTATTGTTTAAAAAATAGCAGTGATAAAAAAGCCTGAATGACTCAGGCTTTTTTAGTTTTGATTTTAAGAAGTGTGATCTTAAAAACGCTTTGGAATTCTCTGGCCATTTGGAACAGGAATTTCAGCATTTTTTAATACCCCAAATAACCAGGTTTCAGCATGCTGTACCGCAGTTTTCAACTGATCACCCATGGCCAGACGTCCGGCAATGAAACTGGCCAGTGAACAGCCTGAACCATGATATTCACCTGGCAGACGTGGACAGCGAGTTTCGTTGACCAGCTCACCTGCGATATATAGGCTGTTCTGAATGTAATCTGGCGTATCTTCATGGCCACCTTTGACCAAAACTGCCTGTGCACCCATTTCAAATAATTTTTGAGTGGCCAGTTTGAGGTCTTGCTCACCCGTCAGGGCGCGTAGTTCAACCGTGTTCGGCGTTAAGATAGTGGCTAATGGAATCAACTGGGTAAATGCTTTGACCAGCGTTTCTTGATTACCCAGCGAACCGCCACTATTCGCGACCAAAACCGGATCCAGCACATACAGATAATCTGGATGTGCAGCCAGAAACTCGGCCAGTGCTGCGATATTGTCTGTGGTGCCTAACATGCCAGATTTTACGCAACGAATGGGCAGGTCATTGACCACCGCATTGGCCTGTGCCAACAGCAATTCTCTGGAAGTGGCTTCGAAACCAAAAACCTGCTGTGAATTTTGAATAGTGAGGGCTGTGCAGGCAATTGCCGCATGTGCACCACTTTGACCAATGGCTTCAATATCTGCTTGAAGGCCGGCTCCACCTGAAGGGTCTAAACCGGAAAAGCAAAGTACGGTAGGGCGCAAAATGATGTCCTTCATTCACTAAAATTGCATTAGTATAGGCAAATTTGAATGAACTCTCGATATTAATTTATATCGGTACTAATGAGAGGGGATGGGCGGTGATTAAGAATATTTTAATTGATCTGGATGGGACATTAACCGATCCGAAAGTGGGGATTACGACGTCTGCACGCTATGGTCTGGAAAAGATCGGTCATCCGATTAGTGACGAGATCAATATCGACTGGATTATTGGTCCGCCCTTAAAAGCCTCGCTTGCCAAAATTTTAAATGTTGAGGCCGATCATGTTCTGGCTGAACAGGCCGTGATGGGTTATCGGGAGCGCTTTGCAGTCAAGGGTCTCTATGAAAATCATGTTTTTGAGGGTGTAGCAGAAACGCTGGCAGAACTGAAACGCCGTGGTTATCGCTTGTTTGTCGCTACAGCAAAACCGACAGTGTATGCCAAACAGATTCTGGAACATTTTGATCTGGCCCAGTATTTTACCGAAATTTATGGTAGTGAGCTGAATGGCGAGCGAACCAATAAAGCTGAGCTGATTCAGTATATTTTAGAGCAGCAAAAATTACAGGCGGATCAATGCATGATGGTCGGTGACCGTGAGCATGACATTTTTGGTGCCCGTCAAAATGGTATTGATACTATTGCGGTAAATTATGGTTATGGCAGTCAGGAAGAGTTAGCACTGGCACAGCCAAAATATAAAATTGACAGCTTTAATCAGTTGCTAGATTATTTTAAATAAACCCTAATTTTCGCTTATTTTATTTGAGCTGATTTTTAGAGATGTTTTTGTTTATAAACTGGTTCATCTATACAGATCAATTCTCTTATTAGATTGTTATCTCAATAAAAAATCCCGCAGTGTGCGGGATTTTTGCTCTTGGACGAACATTTAAAGCGTCAAAAACCAGGTCGATGCCAGCACCACCATAATGATGATCACCAGTAAAATGTTGATGATCGTCATTCGATGTTGGGGTGGAACTCTGGCTTTGGTCAGTGCATTTCCTGCATGGTCAAACAGGATGACATTTTGCACGCTACTTTCATAACCGAGTTCGAGTAATGCGCGCTTTTCAACTTCGGTTAAACCGTCTTCAGGCAGATCCATAATTTGCAGTAACGCTATAGAGCTAAATAACTTCTTCATTACCGATGAGGGTAACAGCTGTTTCAGCGTCACCACGGCTGCATCAAAGTCGGCAATAATACTCCGTGGATGGGCATAAGGCACATCCGGTAGCAGGGTATGCGTAATCGTGCCGTCTATATTCATCAGCTGCATTTTATCTTTATAGATTTGCACCCATACAGCATCTGGAAATTTCACTAATTGATCTTGCAGCATGGAGAAAGTCTGATTTTGCTGATATTTAGTCATTAAATAATCGATAAACAAATCCTGCATCAAGACGGGATTTGTAAGGTTCGGTTATTTGGCAGGAGCACCATACTCATTGTTTTGTTGCTTGGTTTCAGTTGCCCACCACCAGATCAGTACCAGTATGCCAATCACGGTAAGCGTCAGTAATTGCCACCAACCAGAGCGTCCTACATCATGCAAGCGACGCGCGCCAACGGCCAGACTTGGGACTAGAAGTGCCAGATTAAGCAGGCTATTCACCAGCGGTTTAGTGCCTAAAACTGTATCAATTACCTCAGCAACAATGCCTAAAATTACACAAAACAGCATAAAGAACCAAAATTCTTTACGGCGTGCACGGCCGGAAAAGTTTGCATAGTTGGTCAGACATTTTACAAACCAGTCAATGCTGCTGTAATTTTCCTCGGCTTGATCCAGATTTGAATATTTGCCAAGCTGACTGGAAATTTTTTCTCCCAGATAAATAGAACTGCCTGATGTTAAATAAACCTCAGATGCTTCACCCGCGGTATTGACGATAAAATCGACCCGATCACCGCGTGAAGGTGGACGCTCACTACGCCAGTCTGCGCCATTAAAGCTATAGCGCTGATTATCATCCCCCGAGATAAAACCGGTATTGTGTTGAATAGAAAAATCAAGGATTGAACCTTTCATGCTTGTTCTCGTCTATTAAGCTAGATTATTGTTTTAAAGCGACGCAATTTCTTATCAGAATAACTTTAGCATAATCTAATTTTTAAAAGTTTATGGTGAAATGACAATAATTTTTTCATGTTTTTAAAAGCCTTATCGCAATAGTGATTCAGTATTCAATCAACAAAAAATGTAGCGTTGCATGATTTGAAATCAAGAAAATTAAATAGTAATGGAGCTGATTTATCTCTGAATCTTTTATAAGAAATTAAAGCTAAATCTATCTGATGAATATCAAATTTTTCTTTGGAACTATGGTTTGATGTTGTTAAATTTAATATGATGATAAACAGATACTTATAAATTTTAAATTTACAAAAAGCATATAATAATACTAATAAATATAACATTTTATTCATACTTTTTATCTATTAGTAACGATTTTTAAAATCAACAGGCGTATAATAAAAAGCTTCATATTGTGATGAAGGTATCACATTCAATGTATCTCTCCCCATTATCGAAGGCCGTTTACCTTTGCTGTGCCTCTTTCATCTTAACCACGACCACTGTGCATGCTGAAGCTGCTTTCAGTTCGGAAAGCTCGTGGATGCTCGGTGACTGGAACGGGCAACGTACAGCACTCCAAAATCAGGGCTATGATTTCAGTTTTGGTTATACCGGTGAAATGGCAACCTTAATCGATGCGCAAAGATCTTCAAACCATAAAACTGAATATGCGGACCAGTTTGTTTTTGGGGCACATCTGGATCTGGCAAAAATTGCAGGCTGGCAAGACACCGAAGCACAAATAACAGTGACCCAGCGTAACGGTCAGTCACTGTCTCAAAGCGCTGCTGCTTTAAATGGCCATCTGAGTTCAGTGCAAGAAGTCTGGGGCCGTGGTCAAACCTGGCGCCTGACTGATTTATGGATCAAGAAAAAATTCCTGGAACAAAAACTGGATGTGAAAGTCGGACGCTTTGGTGAGGGTGAAGACTTCAATAGTTTTGACTGTGATTTCCAGAATCTGGCCCTATGCGGTTCACAAGTCGGGAACTGGGTTGGCGATCAGTGGTACAACTGGCCGGTAAGCCAATGGGCTGCACGGGTCAAATATAACCTTAACCCTGAATTTTATGCCCAGGTCGGTGTTTATGAATATAACCCTGAGAATCTGGAACGTGGTAAAGGATTTAACCTGAGTACGGATGGTTCCAAAGGGGCAATGCTTCCTGCAGAAGTGGTTTGGGCGCCTAAACTGGGTGAACAGAAACTACCGGGTGAATACCGTGCCGGTTATTACTACAGTACAGCAGAGGCTGAAGTCATTTCCAATCCAGATCAAACCGATCATCACCATGGGGGCTGGATTGTTGCCAAGCAACAATTGACTGCACATCACGGAGATACTTCGCGTGGTTTGACCGGCTTTGTGAATGCGACAGTGCATGACTCCAAAACCAATAATGTCAGTGATATGCAAAATATCGGGCTGGTTTATAAGGGTGCAATGGATTCACGCCCTCAAGATGAAATCGCATTTGGTATTGCACGCATCAACATGAATGACGATGTCAGTGCTGACCGTCATCAAGAAATCGATGCAGAAATTTATTATGGCTTACATGCCACTAATTGGCTCACTATTCGCCCGAATGTGCAATATGTGCGTCACGTCGGTGCATATAAAGATGGTGAAAATGTCTGGGTGGGCGGAATCAAGTTTAATACGTCATTTTAAAATATAGTTTTTAGTTGCAAATACACTATTGAATCTCTAGGTGCTTTGTTGCAGTAATGGGCAATGCCTGCTTAAGACATTGATGTATTTATAACTCAGAATTTAACAATAAGGGTGCTCATGCCTGTCATGTGCATGGACTTTCAAAAAAACTTTTATAGGTGTTCAATATGAATACTTCATCATCAGGTTCAGTACTGAAAACGATTTTAGCGGTCATTGCCGCTGTTTTCGGTATAGGACTGCTGATTGGAGGGATTTATCTTGCAGTGCTGGGTGGGTCTTGGTACTACATCATTGCAGGTATTCTCTTTATTGCGACCGCAGTTCTCTTGTATAAACGAAAAAGTGCTGCACTCCTTGTTTATGCCATATTCGTTTTGGCGACAGTGGTGTGGGGGCTGTGGGAAGTCGGTTCAGATTTCTTTGCACTTGCGCCGCGTTTAGATATTTTAGGGCTGTTTGGTCTGGCCCTGCTGATTCCGGCTACCACACGTGGCTTTGATCATGCTAAAACCGCGAAAATTGCCTTGGGTGCTTCATTAGCCATTACCATCGCTGTCATGATTTATGCTGTATTTAATGACCCGCAAGAAATTCGCGGTGAATTAAAATCCCAGCAGCCTGCAACTCACCAGCCAATTCCCGGTGTGGCAGATGAAGACTGGCCTGCTTATGGTCGTACCCAGTCCGGTTTACGGTATTCACCGTTAAAGCAGATTAATACTGAAAATGTCAAAGATTTGCAGGTGGCTTGGGAATATCACACGGGCGAATTCAAGACTGAAAATGACTCGGGTGAAACCACCAATCAGGTTACCCCAATCAAGGTGGGTGACAACATGTACATCTGTACCACTCACCAGAAATTGACTGCGCTTGATCCGGCAACCGGTAAGGCGAAATGGACCTATGATCCAAAGCTGAAAGCTGATCATACCTATCAGCATTTAACCTGCCGTGGTGTATCTTATTATGATGTCAACAATACGGCTGGTTTTGAAAGCAGTCTTGCTGCTAAGAAAACCACATCGGCTGAATGTCCGCAAAAAGTCATTTTACCGGTCAATGATGGGCGTCTGGTTGCGGTAAATGCAACCACCGGTAAAGTCTGCTCTGACTTTGGTAAAAATGGCGAAGTTGATCTGCAAAAAGATATGCCATTCCCATATCCAGGCGGTTATATTCCAACCTCACCGCCTGTAGTAACCGGCACTACGATCATTATTGCGGGTTCAACTACAGATAACTATTCAACTGAAGAACCATCGGGTGTGATCCGTGGTTATGATGTCAATACCGGTGAACTGCTTTGGGTATTTGACACAGGCGCTGAAGATCCAAATTTGATTCCTGCGCCGGGTCAGAAATTTGTACATAACTCTCCAAATGCTTGGGCACCTTTGGCCTATGATGCAGAGCTGGACATCGTCTACGTACCAACGGGTGTCGGTACCCCGGATATTTACGGTGGTCACCGGACTGAACTGGACGAGCGTTATGCCAACTCGATGCTGGCCCTGAATGCGACGACTGGTAAGCTGGTATGGAACTTCCAGACTACCCATCATGATTTGTGGGATATGGACGTACCTTCACAGCCGACATTGACCGAGATTAAAGACAAAAGTGGCAATATGGTTCCAGCCATTTATGTCTTGACCAAAACTGGGAATGCTTTTGTGCTGGATCGTCGTAATGGTAAAGCGATTGTGCCGATTACCGAGAAACCGGTACCACAATCTGTGAAACGTGGACCCCAAACCAAAGGTGAGTTCTATTCTAAAACTCAACCGTTCTCTGATTTTAATCTGGCGCCACAAGATAAATTGACCGATAAACAGATGTGGGGTGCGACCATGTTTGACCAGTTGGTCTGCCGTGTTGCATTCCATAAACTGAATTACGATGGCATTTATACACCACCTTCTGAAAATGGGACACTGGTCTTCCCGGGCAATTTGGGTGTGTTTGAATGGGGTGGTATGTCGGTGAATCCGGACCGTCAAATTGCATTAACCAACCCGATTGGCCTGCCATTTGTATCAAAACTGATTCCTCAAGATCCGAACCGTCCTAAGACGGCTAAAGGTGCAGGCACAGAAGCCGGCGTTCAACCGATGTATGGCGTGCCTTATGGCGTTGAAATCAGTGCGTTCCTGTCTCCGTTTGGGCTGCCGTGTAAACAGCCATCATGGGGCTTTGTTGCAGGTGTGGACTTAAATACTCATGAAGTGGCCTGGAAACGCCGTATCGGTACCATTCGTGACAGTATGCCAGGCATTCCATTGCCGCCATTCAAAATGGGTGTGCCGATGCTGGGTGGACCTATTTCAACTGCGGGCAACGTGATGTTTGTGGGTGGAACTCAAGATAACTACATCCGTGCCATTAACGTGAACAACGGTGATGAACTATGGAAAGGCCGTCTTCCTGCAGGTGGTCAGGCTACGCCAATGACTTATGAAGCCAATGGCAAGCAGTATGTGGTCATTATGGCGGGTGGTCATGGTTCCTTTGGCACCAAAATGGGTGACTCTCTGGTGGCTTATGCCTTGCCAGACAATAAATAGTTAAACTTTTAAATCAGTATGAAGAAGCCTGATTCGTCAGGCTTTTTTATACGCTATTGTTGAATGCCTACATCGAGTTTTAAGGACGCAGAAAAATGATGTTGATTTGTTGCTGAAAGATCAATTTCATTCAGATCGCATTAAAATAATATTCTTTGTATATGGCTGATTTTAAGCGCTATTCAGATAAAGGATTAATCAAGTCTGAATTTATCGAACACAGAATTTTAAGCTCAAAGTTTTTCTATCCATTGAGCGAACTATATGT
Organism: Acinetobacter sp. YH16052; assembly: GCF_013417155.1. Lineage (GTDB taxonomy): Bacteria > Pseudomonadota > Gammaproteobacteria > Pseudomonadales > Moraxellaceae > Acinetobacter. Next base: position 53,555 of record NZ_VPEO01000020.1, read on the forward strand.
CATCGAATCAGCCCATTTATTGGATATCGATGCTTAAAACAAAATGAATTGAATCATGAGATGTACGCCATCTCGATAAGGTATTTGCCGCATTAAACCACTTTCAAATAAGGCCTGTCATTTATGTATCAAAGCCCGAAATTTCCATTTGTGAGATCGACCTTATCCTGCCTGATTGCTTGCGTAGGTCAGAACATTTATGCAGAAAATGACACACAAGAAGTCCAAAGGTTAGACACGATTGTTATTCAAGCGACTCGTACTGACCGGGAGCGATTGACCACACCGGCGTCAGTGTATTATCTGAATCAAGAACAAGATAACAGCATGAATGTGAACCTTTCGGAAACATTAAAAGGTGTTCCGGGATTACAGTTAAATAACCGTGAAAACTATGCCCAAGACCTGCAAATTTCGATGCGTGGCTTTGGTGCGCGTTCCAGTTTTGGTGTGCGTGGTGTGCGTTTATATGTAGATGGAATCCCTGCAACGATGCCGGATGGGCAGGGGCAAACCTCGAATATTGATTTAAACAGTCTGGATCATATTGAGGTTTTAGGTGGTGCATTTTCATCACTATATGGTAACTCTTCCGGTGGGACAATTTTAACCACCACGCGAGAGGGGCAAGGTGCTGACTCGATTGAACTGGGGCATTCTGCCGGTAGTCAAAATAAAGGGCAGACCAAGCTGGTTTTACAAGGCGGTTCAGAAAATGCCGATGAACCGGCTTATATCATCAGCTCGTCTTATTTTGATACCAATGGTTACCGTGACCACAGCAGTGCACATAAAGTTCTGAATAATGCCAAACTGACCTGGGATCTGGAAGATGGTTCTAAAATCAACTGGATGAATAATTACGTTAAAATTGCTGCAGATGATCCGGGTGGTCTAGAGAGAAAGGATTGGAAAGCAAATCCAAAACAAATAGACAGTAGAATTCAGGGATTTAATACAAGAAAAGAAATTGAGCAATTTCAAACAGGTCTTACTTGGAATAAGTCAATCAATGATCAGCATGAACTGTATGGCATGGCCTATTGGGGGCAGCGTGAGGTTATCCAGTATCAATCAATTTCTAAGTTTTTTCAGTCATTAGAAAAACAACCAGGTGGTGTAATTGACTTTGACCGTCAGTTTTATGGTGCAGACCTACGTTGGACAGGTAGAGATATTTTGCCAAATACTAAACTGATTGCTGGACTTGCTGTTGATGCCATGACCGAAGACCGAAAAGGTTATCTAAACTATGTGGGGAATACTTTTGGAGTTAAAGGTGAGTTACGTCGTGATGAAGACAATACCCTGTGGAATTTAGATCCGTATTTGCAAGCTTCTTATCACTTTGCTCCCGATTGGACTTTGGATGCTGGACTACGTTATAGCAACGTGCATTTTAAATCAGAAGATCATTATATTACTGATGTGAATGGTGATAATTCTGGTAAAACTACTTTTGACAAGTTACTGCCATCGCTAAGTTTAAGCTGGAAAATTTTACCTGAGCTGATGACTTATGCCAGTTATGCACAAGGCTTTGAAACACCAACTTTTACGGAAATGGCTTATCCTGCAAGTGGGAGTTTTGATAAAGCCCTTAATTTAAAAGCAGCAGAAAGTGAAACCTATGAACTTGGGTTGAAGTCTGCCAATATTTTAGGTGATTTCACTGTTGCAGTTTTCCATACGACGACTCAGGATGACATTGTTTCTGCAGGTAATGACAATGGTCGCTCTACTTTCCGTAATGCCGATAAAACTTTAAGAGAAGGTATTGAACTCTCCTGGAATAAAAATTTATGGCGTAATCTCACTGCTCAAGCCAGCTATAGCTATATTGATGCTACTTTTGATGCAGATATTCCTGAAATCCTAAGTACCAGTATGCCTGTAACTGTTTTAGTTCCAAGGGTAGCAGCTGGAAACTATATTCCGGGAATTGCTAAAAATCAGGCATTTTTAAGTCTGGGTTGGAAGCCTGAAAGTGGCTTACATGCAGGACTCGATGTGCGTTACTCAGACCGTATTTATGTGAATGACTTGAATTCGGATGCTGCACCAAGCTACACAGTCGCTGGTGCAAATATTGGCTATAATTGGAATATGAAAGATTGGTCTGTCAAAACTTTTGCACGTGTCGATAACCTGTTTGATAAAGATTATTCTGGTTCGGTGATTGTTAATGAAAGCAATAACCGTTTCTTTGAGCCGGCAGAAGGGCGGAGCTGGAGCGCTGGTTTGAGTGTGACAAAAGAATTTTAATTGAAATGATTTAGGGCTGTTAAATTTTCAAAAAACAAAATCCCGCTTCCTGAGCGGGATTTTTTAATATTTAAGTTTTGAAAAGTTGATCAGAGGATTTGAGATAAAACTAGATCTTTTGCTGATTCACCCGTTTCGATAATTCCTCGGCACTTTCGACCCGTTCAGAATGTCGATCGGTGAGATAAGCAGACTGATCACGGGTGAGGAGGGTGAACTTGTAAAGTTCCTCCATCAGAAGTTGTTCTAGATATTCTTTCGGCTCCGCAGCGCGCAGCGTTTAGCAATGAAGATGGGGAAATGATTATTGATGAAGCAGGGAAGCGGTTGAAATAAATCGCAGGATTTAAAGTCGATCATTCAGATCATAAAAAAGCCACCGCGAGGGTGGCTTTTATTTAGGGTCTGTTGACATTTACTGTTCATAATTAACCCTATAAAGGTAGCCATAAAAATATACAGGCTAAAGCAACAGAACTTTGATAATTTCTTTTGAGCTTGTCATATCGAGTAGCTATTCCTCTA